>NZ_JAYGHD010000054.1:0-22956 GCF_034932245.1 Nostoc sp. UHCC 0251 | reverse complement strand
GTGTTTTCCGCAAGCAAAATGAGCTTTTACTTTCTCAAACCCCGGTTTGCTTTCTCATTTTGGTGTTTTCCGCAAGCAAAATGAGCTTTTACTTACTAATTTCAGTGTTTTCAGCAAGCAATCAAGCATATTGAGAATGCAATATCCTTAATTGCTGACTCATTCCAGTAATTCACGCACTCGTGACAACTATCGCTTTGAGATTACTTCTCTTTATCCTTATCTAGCGCTTCCTGGATTGCACGACGGCAAAATTCTGGAGGATCATCCTTGGTAGATAGTTCTTCCTTCATAGTTTTTGTGACACGTAAATTAAGACGTTCACTTAAAGGTTCTTCCCTCTCTGATTTAAATGGGTTTAAATTTTCTGGATGACCTTTAGGGTTAGGCATTTATGTAGAAATATAAATATAAATTGAATCACTGGTAGGCAGCAGATTAAATTGTTTTTTGGTGGTTGCTACAACTTGCCGGAAGTACAACCACCAATATCCAATTTCACAAATGGACACTACTATTTTATGTTCACGCGTTCCGAACTTGAAATCAAGACTATTAAAGAATTACGCGACTTATGTCGTAGATACGGCATCAAACCAACTGGCAATGCAGGATACAAAACCTCGTACATCGTAACTCTGATGGCATTTCCACTTTTAGCGCTGCAACAAATGAAGCAAGGTAAAGGGTTAAAATTCCCTAACTTTAACGCTATCCAGATCATCAGTTCTGCTATAGAAGAGATGAATTCCCCCACAGATGAGCAAGCAGCACTAATCCGCATAACTTTGGAGGGCAGGAAAATGAGCTATCCTGACCGATACGACCAGGAGAACCTGCTGAACTTGCACAAGGCTAAGATGTCGCTTGAACAAGCTGTTGACTTGTTGAGCCAGTAAAACTAATCCCATTTACCCTATCCCCTGCATTTACAAAAATGTGGGGGATAATTTTTAGAGTATTAAGATAAATAAGGTGTGACTTATTGGTTAATAGAGACCTAACCCCCAGCCCCTTCCCTACTAGGGAAGGGGAGTAAGATTCAAAGCCTCTCTCCTTTTAGGAGAGAGGAATGGAAGTGAGGTCAAAGTGTATTGCATACAAACGAGCGAACCGCTATATAAACCCTGTAACTATTCAATTTAGGTATTTATATGTTTCTAATAACTGGAGCAACGGGAGGAATTGGTCGCAGAGTTGTGCGACTCCTACGACAACGAGAACAGTCTGTGCGGGCATTTGTCCGCCTGACTTCGCGCTATAGCGAGTTAGAACACCGGGGTGCAGAAATCTTCATCGGTGACTTGCTAGAAGAAAGAGATATCGAGAAAGCTAGTCGGGGTGTCAAGTATGTTATCAGCGCCCACGGTTCTGATAGCGATGCCCTATCTTTAGATTACCGCGCTAATATTGAACTAATAGACCAAGCCAAAAGCAATGGCGTAGAGCATTTTGTTTTCATTTCTGTACTGGGAGCCGATCGCGGATATGAAGACGCTCCTGTATTTAAAGCCAAAAGAGCAGTAGAACGATATTTGTCAGCTAGTGGCTTAAATTACACTATTTTACGCCCATCTGGATTAGCATCTAACTTGCTGCCATTAGTAGAACAATTTCGGCAAACCGGATTGTATTTGTTAATTGGCGATCGCAAAAACCGTACTTCAATTGTCAGTACCGATGATTTAGCAAGAATAATCGTGGATTCTGTGACAGTTGAAGGCGCTCGTAACCAGATTTTACCAGTGGGAGGGCCAGAGATTTTATTACGAGAAGATATTCCCCGAATTTTTGGTCGGATCTTCAATAAACAGCCAGTAATAATTAACTCACCCCTATTTGCCGTTGATGGGTTACAGAGTGCATTGGGTTTAATTAATCCCCAAATCCAAAAAGCTTTGGGAACTTATCGCACATTGCTAGCAAATGAATTTTTCTGTACAAAAGATGAAATTGCCAATTTAGAGACGATTTATAACTTCCAATTAGAGACATTAGAAAACTTTTTGCGGCGCTATTTAGCAGTTTAAATGGGGAGTGGGGAGTAGGGAATAGGGAGTAGGGTGAAGAAAAACACTATAAATGATAAATAAACAATAAATCATTCCCCCATTCCCCACTCCCGACTCCCCACTCCCCATTTCTAAAATCTAAAATCTAAAATTCTATGAAGTCATCCCTAGCTGCAAATGCTGCTCAAGCACGTCAGACAAAAGAGCGATTCGCCCAACCAGAGGAACAACTCACCTATGAATTGGGGAAAGCGGTACAGGAATTACCACCTTTATACACTAGATTATTAGCGGGAACGATCACTGCTATCATATTTGGAGTGATCGGCTGGGCGTACTTCTCGGAAATAGATGAAGTAGCAACAGCACCAGGGGAATTAATTGCTTCTGCACAGGTAAGACCGGTGACATCCTTGAGTGGGGGGTCAATTATTGCTGTTAAAGTACAAGAAGGCGATCGCGTTGCCAAAGGTCAAGTTCTGATTCAAAAAGATCCAGACTTGCAAATAACTGATGTTTCCCGCCTAGTCAAATCTTCTAGATTGATTCAGGACGATTTGCAACGTTTGGATGCAGAACGTACCGGAGGCAAAACTACTGGGACGAAACTGCAAGATGAACTTTTAAACTCCCGCCTACAAGATTACCAAGCGCGTCAAGCAGGGGCTGAAGCAGAAGCAAATCGCCAACAATCACTCATAGATCAAGCCAAAGTCCGCTTGACTCGGTTGCAAGACAACTTAGTTAATGCCAAAAGCAGCGTTGCAAATGCCAAAACCAACCTTGCCAACGCAGATAGTATCCGAATTAAAATTGAAAGTAATTTGGCACTTGCAGAAGAAAGGGAAAAAAGCCTACGCACCCTAATGACTCCTGGTGCTGTACCTCGTGTCGATTACTTGGATGCTCAAGAAAGATTAACTCGTACACAGACAGAAATCACTAAAGCACAAGATGAAGTGATTAACGTCAAGAATAGAATTACAGAGGCTCAAGATAGAGTCACATCATTAGAAAAAGATATTGCTGCTCAAGTCCAAGAAATTCGCCAAGCAGAACAAGCTTACAATGCTGCACGCAGCCAAGCCCAGCGTGTAGCATCAGAACGCCAAAGTGAAATTTTGACCCAGTACAACAAGCGTAAAGAAGAACTAACAACTATTCAAGGTCAATTAGAGCAGGCGAGGAAGCAGCAAGCTTTAGAAACGATTGAGGCTCCTGTTGCCGGCACGATTTACAGAGTTAAAGCCACCAAGGGGCCAGTGCAATCAGGTGAAGAATTGCTCTCAATTTTGCCAGAAGGGGAAGAAATGCTCCTAGAGGTGAAAGTTCTCAACCGCGATATTGGATTTATTCGTCAAGGAATGAAGGCAAAAGTGAAAATGGCGACTTTTCCCTTCCAGGAATTTGGCACTGTGAATGGCGAAGTTACACAAGTCAGTCCAAATGCAATTGTTGATAAAGAATTAGGCTTAGTTTTTCCCACCAGAATTAAGCTAAGTAAACACTCAGAAAACGTGCGGGGTCAAGAAGTACAATTCACACCAGGAATGTCTGCTACAGGTGAAATTGTCACTCGTAAAAAGTCAGTTTTGACATTCATCACTGAGCCTGTGACACGCCGATTCAGTGAGGCATTTTCCGTTAGGTAGGTTTGTAGGCTTTCCTGTTTTCATAGCCACTTCAAAAGCGAAATGGGCGGTTAGAAACCGCGTCTACACAAACAAAACCCACCTCCGTGGGTTTCAAAACTTTGATTTGACCTTAGTCCGCGGAGGCGGACTTTGCCTGTGTAGCTGCGAATTCCATTCGCCAAGGCTTAAGTTGACTGATCCATTTGTTTTTGCATTCCCTCTAGTAATTTGCCAAAGTCAAGATTATTCTCATCTTTCTTATCATCATTGCTATATACATTGATGCTGCCCAAAATATTGTCATAGTTTTGGAATTGCGACCATAATTCTGGATTGGCTAATCTGTTATTAGCTTCGGCTGGCGTTAAATATTTTGAAGTTTCTGTAATTGCCTGACCCATCAAAGAACCGACATCGAAATTATCAAAACTAGCGATGGTTCCTGGTGTTAGATATTTCGCCGTTTCTGTAATTGCCTGTCCCATCAAAGAATCGGCATCGAAATTATTAAAACTAGCAAGGGTTCCTGGTGTTAGATATTTTGCTGTTTCTGTAATTGCCTGACCCATCAGAGAACCGACAACGAAATTATTAAAACTAGAGAGGGTTCCTGGTGTTAAATATTTGGTTGTTTCTGTAATTGACTGACCGAATAGAGAACCGGCATCGAAATTATTAAAACTAGAAATTGTCTGTGATGTGAGATAATTTGCGGTTTGTGCGCCGATGCGTAGTGGGTTGTCGCCAGACATCACCTGACTTGCCAGAGAACTGACATTAGAAACATTAAAATTAGAACTTGTTGTTTGTGTACTATTTCCTGCTGTTTCTGCAATCACCTGACTCGCTAGAGAACTGACATTAGAAACATTAAAATTAGAACTTGTTGTTTGTGTATTATTTCCTGCTGTTTCTGTGACAATTTGACGGACTTGGGCATCAGTGAGGCTGGAGTTAGCACTAAGCATTAAGGCAACTACACCAGCAACATGGGGAGCAGCCATAGAAGTGCCCCTATAACTGGCATATTGATTATTTGGAACTGAGGAGTACACCTTGACTCCTGGGGCTGTGACGTAAGCGATTTCATCCGTTCCAGAGCGGTTAGAGAAGTCGGGCATATTATTATTCTTATCCACTGCCCCAACGGCAATTCCCGACTTGTATGCATAGCGGGCGGGATAGTCTGGTGATGAGTCACCATCATTACCTGCTGCCATGACGACAATCGCTCCTTTGCTGCTGGCGTAGTCAATGGCTGACTCTAAACTACTATTGGAAGATGCGCCTCCTAAGCTGAGGTTAATCACATTAGCTCCATTATCCACAGCGTAGCGAATACCTTTAGATATGGAACTATAGGAACCAGAGCCAGAGTCATTCAAAACCTTGACGGGCATAATCTTGGCATTATATGCAATACCAGTGACACCGTAGTTATTATTTTCTCCTGCGATCGTGCCGGAAACATGAGTGCCGTGACCGTTGTTATCTAAGGTGTTGCTGTTGTTATCAGAGAAGTTCCAGCCGTAATTATCATCAATATAGCCATTGCCATCATCATCTATACCGTTACCTGCAATTTCGTTGGCATTCGTCCAAATATTATTTCTTAAATCCTCGTGGTTATAGTCAACCCCAGTATCTACAACAGCGACGACAACGCCGTTACCTGTGTATCCCTGCGCCCAAACTTCTGGTGCTTTAACAAGGTCTGCTCCCCAATTGTTGCCACCAAGATTAGGAACATCAGCAAAGGTATTTTGACCAATAGCTCTAGCTACTGCTGCTGCTCCATTAATCAAGCCATAGCCATTAGTGGAGTTATAATTTTGAGTGCTAAAAGCATTAGTAGTAGCGTTACTGCTATTTTCGGAGTCAGCATTATTTAACAACTGCTTATCAGCATCAGTTGAGTTATAGCTACTACGTCTGCTGAAGTTGAGGCTGTAGTTATCTTTCGGATCAAGGCTATCTAATGAGGAGATTGAAGTGACATTGATCTGTTTATTTGACAACCCATTTTTATTAACATCATCAATGAGCATAAGTATTTTCTCTCAAAGATAGCAATCGTTTTTTTGACAGTTTGAAGCTTTAAAATCTTTATAAAAATAAGATTTCAATGTATGAATAAGCCCCATTGTCAATAAATACTATGAAATTTGATAATAAAATGCTAATTTTATTACCAAAAAATATTCTAGAAAGTACGGTTTTTGTTAAAAGTAATTTATCAATTAAATATTAAATATTTTGGTTGTATTAATGGAGACTAACGCAATAAGGAAAAGCAGAGATTATGACTGTTTTTACTACTCTTAAAAATACTGTGATCGCTATAAAAATATTTACACCACTCAGACTGAAGCCTGACTCTTCACGAAATCTGGAAAACCTCTCTCTAAATCTCTCTCCTGCAAGGAGAGAGACTTTGAATTTCTGGTTTGGAAATGCGATTTTCTGTGGACTTTTCCACATGACGTGAAAAGTCAGGACTGAAGCAAGAGTAGTTATTGAACTCATCAAAATTAAAATTGCGAATGGAGTTATGCTCCATTCGCCAAAGACTATCTTTAAGCCGCTTTCCAAACGTTTATTTTTTATATAGCTACAAACTTTGAGCTAATTAAATCTACTAAATGTTTGCTTGCTGCCGTTGATATAGTGACCAATACAAACCCTTTTGTTGCAACAATTGTGAATGAGTACCACGTTCGGCAATTACGCCTTGCTCCAACACCAAAATCAAATCAGCACGTTTGAGGGGGGCAAAGCGGTGAGCAATTAAGAATACGGTACGATTAGCAGAAATCTTTTGCAGGTTTTGCAGTACTTGTTGTTCAGTTTCACTATCTAAAGCGCTGGTAGCTTCATCCAAAACTAAAATCGGCGCTTGGGAAAGAAATAGCCTTGCTAGGGCAATACGTTGTCTCTGTCCACCAGATAAAGCAGTACCGCGTTCGCCAACATTGGTTTCGTAACCGTAGGGTAATTGACTGATGAAGTCGTGTGCTACTGCTAATCTTGCCGCCTCTACTACTTGCTCTGCGGTAATATCGGGATTACCGAGAGTGATATTTTCCAAAATAGAACCGTTGAATAAAAAGTCTTCTTGGAGAACTACACTAATTTGTTGCCGCAGTGATGCTAAGTCGGCACTTTTAATATCAAAGCCATCAATAAGAATGCGTCCTGATTCAATTTGATAGAGGCGTTGTAATAGCTTAGACAAGGTACTTTTACCAGAACCGCTGCGTCCGACAATGCCAACAAATTGCCCTGGTTCGGCACTGAAAGAGATTCCTCGCAGAATTGCTTCAAAGTTCGGGCGGTAGCGGAAAAATACTTGCTCAAAGGTAATTTGACCTTTCAGGGGTGGTAAAACTAGACCAGTTCCTAATTCAGCTTCTGGGGAGACGTTGAGAATATCACCAATGCGATCTACAGAAAGTAGCACTTGTTGAAGTGTTTGCCACAACTGTACTAAGCGCAAAAGTGGGCCTGTGACTCTACCAGAGAGCATTTGAAAGGCAACTAGTTGTCCAACTGTGAGCTTTTGTTCGATGACTAACTTAGCGCCAAACCAGAGAATCAGCAAAGTGGAAAAATTAGTGAGAAAGTCACCAATGTTGCTGCTGATATTGGAGGTAGTAGAGGCTTTAAAACCTGTGCGAATGAAGCGAGCAAATAAACCTTCCCAGCGATCGCGGGCTACTGGTTCGGCTGCATGAGCTTTAACGGAGTGAATTCCGGTGATTGTCTCTACTAGAAACGATTGACTATCGGCACTCCGGTTAAAGGTTTCGTTGAGCCAGTTACGCAGAATTGGTGTTGCAACTATCGTTAAAGTTGCAAATAGCGGCAGTACTGCTAAGGCCACAAAGGTAAGCGGGATATTGTAATAAAACATCAATGCCAGGTACACCACAGCAAAGATGCTATCCAAAATTACAGTTAATGCTGTACCTGTGAGAAACTGACGTATTTGTTCGAGTTCCTGGACTCGTGCTACTGTGTCTCCGACGCGCCGCGACTCAAAATAAGCTAATGGCAGACGCATCAGATGGCGAAATAGCTGTGCTGATAAACTCAAATCCAGACGACGAGCTGTATGGGTAAAGATGAATAGGCGCAGAATGCCAAGTACGGACTCAAATATGGCTACAAACAAAAGTGCGATCGCCATTACATCGAGAGTCGGCAAACTCTCCTGCACCATCACTTTATCAATGACGACTTGCGTAATTAGTGGTGTTGTTAACCCCAAAAGCTGCAAGGTAAAAGATGCTAACAATACTTCTGTTAGCAATCCCTTATACTTCCAAACTGCTGGGGTGAACCAACTGAGGTTAAATTTTTCTTGCTGGGATATGAGTTCTACTTGCCACAATCGCCCATCCCAAGACGCTTCAACTATTGATTGCGGTAAGGTTTCACAAGTCCGTTCGGGATTAAGAGGGTTAGCGATAATCAGGCGATCGCCCTTAAATCCATAGGCTACCACCCAAGATGGACTCTGGGGTGAGTCAGAATTCCACAGCAATAAAGCTGGAAATGATAACTGTCGCAACTCACTCCAACTCACTTGTAACCGCCGCAACACTAACCCTAACTTTTCTCCTGCTTCCACAACCTGTTTTGGTCGTTGTCCTCTGAGTTGGCGCTGCACCCATTCCAGTTGCACAGAATTTTCTAACTGTTGCGCCACCATTGTTAAACAGGCAGCAGCAGTGTTCCAGCTGGCAACAAAGGGATAATTTGAGACGATCAGATTGGCGGCTGGAAGTCCTTTTTGGGGTTGGAGGCTGTGGGGGCTGGAAGTTCTCTCGGAGGTTGACGATACTGAAGGAGTGGAAGAGAAAGAAAATGTCTCCCTCTCTCCCTCCATGTTCACTGGTAACACTTGCCAGAATTCCTGAATTTGTGGGTTAGAAAATTCTGCCCACAGCGCTGTATGCCAACACACTACTACTACTTCTTTACTAGCAGCTACAGCTTTAAAATCCGCAGATAGTTTTTGAAAGTCACCAAACCAATCCCCCACATCTAGGGCGGCTATTGGTTTACCAATACCCTCTTCTCGTAAGCGAACTTTTCCAACCACAATTAAGAATTGGTAACCGCCGACATCGTTTGACCAGATTTTTTCTCCAAGACGATACTGACGAGTTTGGGACTCCTTTTCCAATCGGGATTGTTGTTCGGGAGTCAGCCAGCATAGTGGTGGCTGATTCCAAGGCAAAGAAGCTAGCACTTTTAATCGTAAAGATTCATTATCCAGAATATTTAACTCACTTGTAATTTGACTGTCAGTTTTTGAATTTTCTCTGCTAGCCATTTCTCAAACAACTCATTTTGTAGTGCAAGATTTAGTTGAGTATCTTCTAAAGACGCTGGCAGAAATTGTTCTACTCGGAACAAACCATAAGGTCCTTCTCCTTGGGGAGAGTCTTTGCCAACGATTTCTATTGGTCCTACCAATTGCCCAGGACTGGCCACATCAATCGCTGCCCGTAATATATCCGGCATACTTCCTCGGCTGATTATCCCCATCATGCCGTTCACAATTCGGTCATCTGAAAGTGAATACTCTTTAGCTAGTTGCTCAAAACTACCTCCTTCTTCAATTTGTGTTTGTAGTTCGTCTGCCAATTCTCGATTATCAACAACGATCCGAGAAAGTACTACCCGATCCAGAAAAATTTTGCGTTCAATAAAATATTCTTGGAGTTTTGGTTGCGTCACTACAGCTTTTAGTTTTTCTAACTTGTAACCAAAAGCCACCGATGTGTGAAAGGTAGCGTAATCTGTATTGTTAGCCTTTAACCATTCTTGAAAACTTTGGGGGTCAGTCAGTTGGTTTTTCAGCCTGAAGTCGATAATTGCCTGTTCAGTTATTGCTGTACCAATCTCAACATCGTCTCGTGTTCGGATTTCTTCCTCAATTACGTACTGACGGAGAATATCTCCAATGAACTGTCCCAATTTCCCAGAGGCTTGCAGGTACTTTACTGCTTGCTCAATAGAAATTATTTGGTCATTGATTGTTAAAAATGATGAAGATTCCATGAATTAATTATGTGAAAATGGTTAAACACTTATAATACTTTTAAATTAAATCATATAAAAATCATCTGGTAATTGATGGATAAATATGATAAAGATTTTATAAACTAATTACATCTAAATGGTCAAAAAATCATATAAGTAGTAAATAAAATAATTTCACATAATTACTTTTACGGACTAACGGGGACAGAACAGGATTGAAAATATCAGTTGTAAGGCAAAACAAGTTATATAACCAAATCTTTATATAGGAATCCGATTTGATCTCTGAACTGATTTACGTAGGTAGGCAATAGGCAATAGGCAAGGAGAAATAAGGCTTCTTAGTTGTACTGAGTTTTTTCAGAAATCAAATAAAATACTAGCCCTATAAATTCAGAGAAATAATCAGGTAGATAGGCGAAAATAAAACAAAAAATATTAAGAATTGTTTCTTACAAGTTTTCTACGCCAGTCGCTCATGTAACCAAAGCTGTAGCAACTGGCGTGGGAAACCTTTCACATGTGGAAGCTTAATGAGTAATCCTTTACTCTAACTGGACTACTTGATTATGCTGATCCATGTCCAGGCAAGTAGGACAGCCGCGATCGCACCGATTAATGTATTAAAAATATTTACTACTTCATTGGTCAGCCAATTATACTTAGATTGCAATGTTGCCCCAATCACACTTTCTAAGTTCGTGGCAATAAATGCTGCCAGCACACACCAAACAACTCCCAATAGATCAATTAAACCAACTCCCCAACCGACAAATGCGATCGCTACAGAAGCCACAATCCCAGCTAAAGTCCCTTCCAAGCTTACCGCTCCTTCTGTGCCGCGAGGCACTGGTTGGAGTGTAGTAATTAGATAGGTGCTTTTACCATATGCTTTACCGACTTCACTAGCAGTGGTGTCAGCCAGCTTAGTACTGAAACTTGCTACATAGCCTAACAATAATAGGGATTGAGGATTAGGGACTAGGGATTCGGGGCTAGGTACAATAAATCCCGAATTTATTATTCCTACTCCTAAAGCACACAGCGCCCCAGTCAAAGCGGAACCCCAAACATTTTCTGGGCCTCTTGCCCCAGAACGCTTTTCGGCAATTCCTTCAGCCTCCTTCTGCGCCATACCAATGCGAGTAACGCCAGAACCAACCAGAAAATAGAACATTACTACCGCATATCCTTGCCAGCCTAGAGTTACCCAAATTAGGATAGCCAGAAACCAGGCGTGGAATAATCCAGCAGGGGTAAGCAGCTTTTTAGGAGCAATCCAAGCTAAACCCAATAGAATTGTGTTTAATCCTATCGCCACCAACCAGGGATTAACAGAATCAATTAAGGATGACATCAGCAATTAATCTGAGTAATTTTGTCTGAATATCAACAGAATAACTAATTTGTCACCCCTAATACCGCAAGGCGGAAGTCAAAAATCAAAATGATACAACGTAAGAGTTTCGTAGATTTGGAATGAGTGTTTTATTTGCATAGTGCTGTACTAGTGCTTAATTTATGACACCTCCGCAGCTAAAGTAATATTTTTGTATTATTAACTAAATAATTAAGTGTAAATTATGTAGATGCAGGGCAAAGTCCACAGTTGTAGGGTGCAGCAGCTGAAGTGGTACTCAATCTCCAATCTTAGTCATAAGGATAAAGGATATAAGTTAATGTCAATTAAAACTGTGTTCAAGTTGACCACAATGAAGATTTAACAACATAAATTGTAGATAGCATCAACTACTAGTCTTTTCCACACAACGTATGAGCCAAACTTTATTCCATCTTGCTTTCCCTGTGACTGATATTGCCCAAACAAAGGCATATTACGTGGATGGCTTGGGCTGCATTCCTGGCCGTGAAAACCATCACGCCCTAATTCTTAATCTCTACGGCCATCAACTAGTGGCTCACGTCACCAAAGAACCTTTGACACCGCAATATACTATCTATCCTAGACACTTTGGACTAATTTTTACCCAAGAACGTGATTGGCAAGATTTACTAGAAAGGGCACAACAACAACAGCTACTTTTTCGTGAAGAAACCAAAAATCGCTTTGTTGGTTCTCCTCTTGAGCATCGCACTTTCTTTTTAGAAGATCCCTTTTACAACCTCATGGAGTTCAAGTATTATCGTCACCCAGAAGCGATTTTTGGGAGTTACGAACATACGCAAATTGGGGATAGGACTTGATAAATTCGTAATTCGTAATTCGTAATTCGTAATTAAAGATAAATAAATCCAGGGTGGCAAGCATTCTAGCTACTGACTGGATGCTTTTTTAAGTAAGGGCAGCTTGATAGGTTCTGCTAAAGTTGCTTTAACTACTGCTAAACTCCTGGGGTCTGTTAGCATCCAAGGGTGTAGAGCAACTGGTACTATGACTTCTCTTCCGACGGACATTTGTGAACTATTCGCTGGGACGATCATCAAATCATAAGGTGTCCAGATAGACGTAAAATTTAGCTGCCCCAATATTACAGCATCAGAATTTAAATCCTTGAGAAAAACGCTGTCGGGGCGCATTTGTACGCAACCAGGACGCCAGGAACCATAAGCAACTACAGTTCCATGATGGGGCGAAGAGATCGTGATAAACCGCTGAACACGGTTAATTCCTCCCAGCCGTTGGACATAGTAACGGCTGACAATCCCTCCCATACTGAAGCCTACTAAATCTAGGCGTTGTTCTGGCGCAAAGGTGGCTGTTACATAATCGGCTACTTGCTTTGCCAACTCATTAAGACTTACATCACCATTATTAGGTACGAGATCAAGGGAATATACAGACCAACCCTGTAGTCTTAACTGAGCCGCCATTTTATGGAAAACTGCCTCTGTGTCGTCAATGCCGTGTATTAACAAAACGGGATTGCGTTGTTGGTTTTCAATGTTCATTTGCAAAATCTGGCTGAATTAAGGGGTGTATTTCACTTTCGTAGGTACATACCGCTCTACAAACTGAAGCTGTTGCTTTTCGGATTCTTTAAAAAATATGTTTCTAAAACTGAAATACTCCTAAAGATAGTTTGTATAAAATTTAACTTATGGTTATGATATTTTCCAACACGCTATGACACTCCCCCCACTGGTTGAAAATAACCGCTTGCTTTTCTCCAATTAGTAATTTCAAACAAAGAAATGTTAATTTTTGTGAAGCCTGCTTTCAGAATCTTGCTCTTAGTTACAGTAAAATTTAATAATTAGTTCTCGATGTATACAGGCTGCAAGTGCTTGTAAAAAACATTTGCCCTGTGATTTTACTAGAATGTTGATTAAGCACAAGCCTATAAGGGTTGTCACCAGAATGGGGTGGCTCAAAGTAAAAAATGTAACATTTTGTCGTAATTTTTAACAATTACGGTCGAGTTTCAAATATAAAAGGTAAAAGGCAGGAGTAATTGTAATGGATTTTATCAAAAAGTTAATTTCAGGTATTTTGGGTTTCGTTACCGGACTGTTACGAGGAAAGAAAAGCAACGGCTACTTCTTAGAATTGGATGAAGCCAAAGATGCTGCTAAAGATGCCGCTAAAGAGGTAACATCGAACGCGAAGAAAGTAGCAGAGACAGTTGTATCGAATGCTAAAAAAGTAACGGCAACAGTTACATCAGAAGCACCAGAAGCACCAGAAGCATCCAAGCCAGCTTCATTGAACGGAACAAAAACCGCCGCAGCTAAAACTAAGGAAAAACCAGCTAAAAATCCCAAACCAGCCGATGTTACGCTAGTTCAGACTGCTGAGGGCCTTAAAGTTGAGCCTGGCAAAAAGGCAAAAGCCGCAGCAGCAAAAGTCCTCAAAGAAGAGCCAAAGGAAACTACCTTTGCGCCTAAATATCTGGCTCCTTCAGCGACTAGCTCTAATGGTCGTCGTCGTCCAGGGGCAAATATGAGCGCTTACTTAGATATGGCACGTCAGGTTAAAACCCCTGGTTAAATCATAGAGACGCGAAATTTTGCGTCTCTATAGTACCGATGAGTTAAGTGTGAATACGCAATATCAAGACAAGTTTAGCAGTTGTAGATGGAAGAACTCTCCAAAGTAGGAGCGATCGCTTAATTTTCTCCACTACAACTGCATCTTTTAGGGTTGAGACTTTTTCATCCAACACTATCCCTTCTACCCGACCTTTGTTGACAGTGAACTCAAAGACGATTTCACCACTGAAGCCTGAAGGAAAGTTTAGTTTTTGAAGGTGTTGGGTTAGGTCAGCAATTCCTATCTCATCTAAGCCAGTAACGCTGATTACTTCTAACTGATGGTTGATGGCTGCGTCTGGTATTTCATCTTGTTCCATCTCCAGGGAATCAAAGCTCTTAAAAGAGATATTAACTTCTTTAGCTATTGGGGATTGTGGCGATCGCCTTTTTCGAAGAAAATCTGGAGCTTCTGCGGAGGGTGGCGCTGATGGCATTGAAAGTAATATGTTCTGCATCAAACCACCAGCAGGAGGACTGCCAAACACTCCTTGGTAACTAACTGCTTCAGGCATTTCCACTGGCACTTGCATAGATACATATTTGCTTCCTGCTTCAACCCGCACGTCATCGCTGACAGCAACAAAAGCGGTGTATTGAGAAAGCAGTTGATAAGTTAAGGCTGTTTCTGTAACTGCCTCTACACCAGCTTTGGTTTCAAAAGTCACCATTTGATTCATCAAATCTTTGATGCAAGCACGTCCCCATAACTGCGCTACAGCAAGATTTTCTGTTTCCTCAAATTTGAGGTTAAACGTTTTTTCGTATTGCTTACCGCCCGCAGCGATGCCGGAAATTTGCAGATTACCTCCAACTCTATCCTGCTTTCGACCGAACAACACTAATGGTTGTTCGCTGAATAAATCAGGTGCTATGGCTGGGTAAATAACAGGCGATTCTGTGTCACCTTGCCAAGAGATTTGAATATTTGTGAGTACAGGATTGTTAATTTGCCTGTAAAACTTTTCGGCAACTTCTTCTGTGGGTTCATCATGACGAATAATTTGGGATATTCCCCGGCCAATTTCGGCGATGCGATTTAGTAAAAAACGGTTAACTGAACTACCAACACCAAAACTGTAAAGGCGATTTCCTGGTTGTAGGTGCTGTTGTACCTCCGCCAAAATTTCATTTTCGTTGCCGATGTAGCCATCGGTTAGAAGTACAACACTCCGCAATCTTCCGACGGGTGTAGGGAAATTTATAGCTGTACGAATGCCACTAAGCATTTCTGTGCTGCCAGCAGCTTGTAAATTGTTAATGTAAGCGATCGCTTGGGCACGGTTTTCTGGTGTATTCGGCAGAGGTGTTGGTGATAACTGTCTGACTCTATCGGAAAAATCGATAATTGTGAAAGTATCGTTGGGATTTAACCCATTGATAAATCGCCGCATCAACTCTTGACATTTCCATAACGGATCGCCAGATTGGGAACCGGAAGTATCTACCAGAAATACAACATCTTTAGGGACAATTTCATCAGTGGAATATTCCAAAGCTGGAATCAGATATATTGCGAAATGTCCGCCGCGATCGTCTGCTTGGGTTAATACTGTGGATTGAGTTTCTTGACCAGAAATTTGATAGCGGAGAATTAAATCTTTGTTGGGAATTGTATCTTCTCCAGCTAATTGAATCCGCACAATTTGACCTGAGTGTTCAATTTTTAATTGATGGGAAGGAGAACGCACTTGAGAAATTGGTAAACCAGCATCAATTTCTACTGTGACATTAATATTGTGACGCGATCGCGTTCCTTCTGGGACTACAGGCGGTGTAATGCGGGAAGCATCAGGAACTTGGTCTGTGTCACCGCTACCATCTATCGGCGTTCCCGGAATATATCTTGGCCCTACAACCATCGGGAAAACAAATTCGTAGTTTCCTGCCTCAAATTTTAAACTTTCGGTGTAACGAATCGTGACATCAATTTGTTCACCAGGTTTGATATTAGCCAGAGATTGGGTAAAGATATTGTCTCGTTCCTGTTCTAGAAGTCCAGCAGTACGTCCTTCTTGTTTTGCCTTTTCGTAGATGGCTATAGCTTCTTCACGTTTTTTAATATTACCTCTGATGCTGCGATCGCCTATTTTGATTTCCATATCATCCACCGCCGCTTCATCAGGTAACGGGAAGATATACACTGCTTCTAAAGGTTGTGTGAATGGATTTTCAAAGCTTTGGATCACCTCAACTCGTGACAAGTTACCTGCAATTTTTGCTATAACTTCTGTGTGCTTGAGTGGAAAAACTAGCTGCTCTCCTTGAGGGGATTGAACGTACAAACCCCCTAATTTTTGGTTTTTAGTATTGATTATATTCATAAACTTGATATAATACTCCCATTTGATTTATGAACTGAGTTTTTTAGGTAGGTAATACGAATTACGAATTACGAATTACGAATTACGAATTACGAATTACGAATTACGAATTATTTAACAAACACCAGTCCACTATATAAATGAAAAGCTGAGTCCCAATTAGTCTGTTCCCTACGCAACAAATGAATGTGAGACTTGATATGACCCAGCATTTCTGTTTGATCTAATGTTGTATCTGCAAAAGACGTGAAATCTGACCAAATTTTGACTTGAGGTAGTTGCTGGTCAATCCAACTCGATAAACTATTCCAATTAATTCTGATTGTATTTTGGCTAGCTTGAGGAATAATTTCTAAACCCTGCTGAAATTCATAGCCGTTATCATCAAATCGGAGAATGCAACGTCTACTAGGTAGGTGTAAATCACAAAACTGGGCATAGTCTTGTGTTTGGATTTTCCGTTCCAGTTTACCGCGCACGTCGCGATCTACAACTTCCTCAAAAATGGGCAATAGTCCCACTACTCTTGCTGTGACTTCTGACCAATCAAAGGTGAGAGAACCTAGTTGATTTGTCTCATTACGGCAAACAACAGTAGCTTGTGGGCTAGATTCTTGGAAATATTTGACTTGATAAACTTGAATTTGCTGAATTTGAGCTATTGTTGCCCAAAAGCAAGGAATGCCAGCCTGCTGTAACTGTTTACCGTAAAATTTCAGTTCTCCCACTTGGCCAGTGCGGTACAATCTCCAGCCCCGACTTGGCAGTACCAAGCGTGCAGTGTAGGGGTCTACCTGCATAATCTGGGCAAATTTTCGGGATGCTTCTGTTTTCAGTTCGTTACTGAGTGGCTCTAAAACTAGTACGCCAAGTTCGGTGTTATTCCCTTCGGCTGTTGCTTGAGAAATAGCTCTTTGTCTTTCTTCTAGTTCAATTTCTTGTAGCCGTCGCAAACCTTGACGTGCGAGGGTCACTATTCTACTATTTCTCGTATCTCGCAGCAGTTGCCGATACACTTTTTCTGCATCCTGGAGCTTTCCAGATACTTCATGCAGCCTACCGAGATAAAATTGTACCCAAGGATGTTCTGGCGATTCTACTAGCAGCTGTTTGAGTAATTTAGCAGCTGTTTGATAATCTTTATTCTCAAAGGCGATCGCAACTTGCTCAATCATCACTTACTTTAAATACACGCTGGAGTGATGTCTCGCGCAAAATATATTTTGCGTGAGGTATAAATCATTTATACTTCACAAGCTGCGGTAATTAGGGATAATGCTACTACTGGGGCTGTAACTGCTCTCAAGATGCGGCGACCAAGGGAAACAGGTTGAAATCCAAATGCGATCGCATTCTCGATTTCTTGTGTTGTCCATCCTCCCTCTGGGCCAGTAGCAATGACAATCTCCTCAGAGATGCTATTCAGCACTTTGTTTAAATGGGGATACTCACCACGAGCCTCACAAATGTAACGGTGACTTGTTTGCTTAGTCGTGACAGCAGTGTTAAAAGTAACAGGCTCTAAAATTGTTGGTACAAACGAGCGCTCTGATTGCTCGGCGGCTTCCGCAGCGATGCGCCGCCAGCGTTCAAGCTTTTGAGGACTAGGATGAAGCAAAGTGCGATCGCTCAATACTGGTGCAATACAAGTTACTCCCAACTCTGTACAACACCGCACTACTTCATCAAATCCATTGCCTTTGGGCAACGCCACCATCAGCGTAATTGATACAGGTAATTCTGTTTCTACCAAAAGCGCTTCTAAAACCCGTGCTTGTTCCCCTGCTAACTGCGCTAACCACCATTTTCCTTTACCATCCATTGCAATAAAGCGATCGCCTTCACGCAAGCGCAACACCCGCCCCAAATAATGTTGCTGTTCTTTTGTGAGCAAAATTTGCCCTTGTTGGAATTGGGAGGGTGCGATCGCAATTCTTTGCAGTTGAGACATTTTTCTTAATAAATTATTGCCCTGCTGTAGATATCTGCTGTCTAACCCAGGTACGGAAAGCACGAGTTGCTGCTATTTGTCCAACTTTCTTGCTTTCTTGGATAAATCGAGGAATCTCTGTCACCAGCACAGGCGCAAAAGTTGGACTGCGATCGCTTTGCGAGTATTGTCCACTGTTAAGGGCGTAGATTCTCAAGACATTTCCGTTATATCGCCAGAATTCTGGGACTCCCATTGAAGCATAAAGGCTTAACTTGTCTATCTTGGGTCTGGAATATTCTACTTCCAGTACTATGTCTGGTGGTGGATCTGTATTTAGGTCAATATTTTCTTTGTTACGGACTAAGAATTCGTTTTGGATATAGTAACTACTGTCCGGCTCGCCTCCTTGCTCCAAATCATCCCGCGTCATAGTCAACGAGCCAGCGCTTTTAACTTCTAAACCAAATTCTTCACACAACACAAGAACAAAACCTTCGATGAGACGGTTTGAGTTCTCGTGTGGCATCAGGGGGGTCATAATTTCTACTATTCCGTTGTCATAAGCTAACCTTTTATTTCGCTCAGATCCCATATCTGCCAGCATAGCTTTGAATGTCTGCCAGCTGATGTTTTGCAGCACATCCCTAGTTTCTGCGAATTTTGCTGTTGTTACCATATTTCAGTTTTCCTGTGGATGTGTTACCTAACTGTATTAGGATTTACGCGAGAAAGACACAGATGGATTTATCTGTGTCTCTCTTTGATTTCATTATCTTAAATTTTTCGGCTTACGAAAGATTCTGGAAGTAAGCTTCTAGCGCTTCAGTCACCAACTGTGTCATCGGCTTACCTTGGCTTTCTGCTACTTCCTTCAACTTGCCATAAACCTCTTCTTTCAAATTTACCCGATGGCGCGATTTGTTTGCACCATTAGCGGTATTAGGATCGTAGCTAGCAGCAAATTCGCGGATAGCATCAAAACCAACGCGATCGCAAAAATCACCAAAGCTTTCCTTCGATTTCCGAGATTTTTTAAAGTAAACAAAAATCGGCTCTAGGAAGGTGTCTAAATCATTATGGTGCAGCTTTTCTATGTAAGGTTGTGCCAGTCGAGTCTGATTTGGCGAACCTCCTAACCATAATTGGTAAGATTCTGGAGCGCTACCGACAAAGCCCAATTCTGCTAAGTAGGGACGAGCGCAGCCGTTAGGACATCCTGTCATCCTTACCACAAAATGTTCATTTTGTAAACCAACTTTATCTAATAGAGCGCGAATCTGCTCCAAAATACCCGGTATTGCCCGTTCTGATTCCGTGATTGCCAAGCCGCAAGTGGGCAAAGCCGGACAAGCCATTGCATACCGCACTAAAGGTTCGATTTTACTAGGGTCATCTCCGACACCATGACGGCTGAGAATGTCTTGAATAGCTTGCTTGCTATCTGGTTCAATATCGTAAAAAATCAGGTTGTGGTTGGCTGTCAGACGGATGGACAAGTTGAACTGCTCAACAATTTCCCGCAAAGCGGTTTTCAGTTGAAACGAACCTTCATCTTTGATTCGACCATTGTCAATGGAAATTCCTAAGAATAGCTTGCCATCACCTTGTTCATTCCAGCCGAGGAAGTCGTAATATTTAAACTCTGGCAGTGGTTTGAAAGCTTCGAGTGGTTTACCGAAATATTCTTCAACTTGGGTGCGGAATTTATCTACACCCCAATCGTTGATTAAATATTTTAATCTGGCATGACGACGATCGGTGCGATCGCCATAATCTCTCTGGGTCGCAACAATCGCTTTCACGATGTCGTAAACGTCATCTTTCGCCACATAACCGATGGGGTCTGCTAACCTAGCGAAAGTTTCTTCTTTACCGTGGGTTCGCCCTAAACCACCACCAGCAAAAATATTAAATCCTTCTAATTGCTTCTTCTTATTGGTAATCACTACCAACGTCAGGTCTTGAGAATACAAATCAATCGAATTATCCCCTGGCACTGTCACGCAAATTTTAAACTTGCGGGGCATATAGTGCGTGCCATAAATCGGTTCTTCGTTGTCATGGATAATTGTGCCATTCCCATTGCGTTGTCGGGCTGCCTTTACCTCTGGGGCTTCTTCAGCACTAATTGCCTTTTCCCCATCTAACCAAATTTCGTAATAAGCGCCTGTTTGCGCTGTCAGCAAGTCAGCAATATTCTGGGCATACTCCCAAGCATACTGGTACTCTGGGCGATTCTTAAAGGGGGCTGGTGGTGCCATCACGTTGCGGTTAATGTCGCCGCAAGCTCCCAAAGTCGAACCCAGGTTCTTGACAATGGTGGCAATTGCTGATTTAAGATTCTTCTTTAAAATTCCGTGCAGTTGGAAACCTTGACGGGTTGTTGCTCGTAGCGTGTGGTTGCCATACTCATCAGCTATTTTATCTAAAGCCAGATACAGCTGCGGTGGCACCAAACCACCCGGATTTTTTGTCCGCAGCATAAACTGGTAATCTTTTTCCTGTCCCTTGGTGCGGTTGTCGCGGTTATCCTGCTGATAGGAACCATGATACTTCAAAAGCTGCACCGCACTTTCGGTAAAATGCGTAGTGTCTTGAAGAATTTCAGTTGCTACAGGTTCACGCAGAAAATTACTATTTTCCTTGATTCCTTCTACTTTGGAAGGCTTACGGCTAGCGATAGGGGAAGGAGCAGATTTAACCATTAGACTTGTATAGTATTCTCAATAAAGCATTACGTAGACACCGAATCAGCACCTTTCGGCTACTTGATCCCCGGTAATCCGGCCGGAATAATGAGGAATGATTTAATTTTACCACGGCAAAAGCCGGCTTTGTCAGTGATGTAATACTTAACAAAACCAGCTTTTTGGAGTAGTGAGTTTTAAGTGCTGAGTCCTGAGTACTTAAGTAAAGTATAAACTGACTGAGGACTCAATAATCTTTTATTTGAAGCGATATCCAATACCGCCATTGATACTAACAGCAGGAGTATCGCTATTTTGGTAGGCACCAAGCCCGACTTTAGCATTAGTGTAGACGAGGAAGTTGTTAGCAACTTCCGATTCAACACCAGCACCTACCACAACTGAATCTTTGTTACCTATGGGAGTTGGTGAGCCATCTTTCTCTACAAAAGAATAACCACCAGTTAAATAGGCATTAGTTCTATTAGCGATGGGCACATCCACAGAAAGTTCTGGGATAATAGCACTTGTCTTATCGCTCCAGAGGACATTACCGCGTGCAGAAAATGGCGTAGTTCCTAATTTCACGCGACCTGTGACATTACCACCAAATGTGGCATCATCGTTGATACCTTGTCCGCCGCTGGTAACGCCAGCTGCAACACCAGCACCAACATAGCTAGCATCAGTACCTTTTTTAGTTTCAGCAGAAGCTTGACTAGCTGATAGAACAAGAGGAGCAATTATTAAGGAAGACAATGCAGAAATCGTCATGAAAGACTTGAGTAAGCGCTTCATAATTTTTACCAAATTTTGTATTTTTTACTTGTATATTCCCAGTCGAAAATTGCGTGATAATGTTCCAAATATTTCCTAGATTTTATTAAATGAATGTTGTTATTGATGCATGACGCTTACAAGTTAACTATCCCTGAAAATCAGGAATAAGCTGTTATAATTACATTCAATGTCTTTTCATCTGGGTTCTTTGTTCCAAAAATAGACGCTTTTAAAACTGGCACAATATTTGGAACTAAAATTAAGTCGGAATATGGTAAATAAAATACCTGACTAACAATTTATTGCCGAGCTTTCATAGGATGAAACAGTAGGCTGTAGCATCCGTTGCAATAAGCTATAGAGGGAATCTATAAAGTTAATTTTGAGCAGTTATCGTGGAGATTGAATAATGCTAACCGCTGCAAAAACGTTGTCTGGTTTGATGGGTTTATGTGTCGGTGATGCGTTGGGTGTGCCGGTGGAGTTTACTAGCCGGGCTGAACGAGTAAAATCTCCAGTGACAACGATGCAGGGTTATGGCACATGGAATCAACCACCAGGAACTTGGTCAGATGACAGTTCCTTAAGCTTTTGCTTGGCAGAATGCCTTTGTAGGGGGTATTCGTTGGATGCTATAGCCAATTCCTTCTGGCGCTGGTACAAGGAGGCTTACTGGACTCCCCGTGGCGATGTATTTGATATTGGTCAAACCACCCACACAGCAATTATGCGCCTGAAACAGGGAGTTGTTCCTCATCAAGCGGGCGGGAAAGTTGAAAATAGTAATGGCAACGGTTCATTGATGAGAATCTTGCCGATGGCTTATTGTCACAGAAACTTGACTTTAGGCGAATTGCTGGCGAGGGTGCATGATGTTTCGGCAATTACTCATGCTCATGCGCGATCGCAGATGGCCTGTGGCATTTATATTAGTATTGCAGTGGCGCTCTTGGAAGGGGCTGACCTTCAAACAGCTTATCTACAAGGATTGCAAGACATCCAAACAATTTATTCTGTCCGAGAATTTTTGTTAGAGAAGCCTCATTTTGGCAGAATTTTCAGTGGTGAGATTGCCAAGGTACCAGTGGAAGAAATTAATTCTGGTGGCTATGTGATTGATACCTTAGAATCATCCCTGTGGTGTTTGTTAAATAGTTCGTCTTATTCTGAAGCGGTGTTGAAAGCTGTTAACTTAGGTGGAGATACCGATACTACCGCCGCCGTCACTGGTGGGTTAGCGGGAATTTACTACGGCGTGGAAAATATTCCCAAACAATGGATGAATCAAATTGCTCGTAGACAGGACATTATCTACTTGGCAGAACGTTTTGCAAGGGCTGTCTACAGCTAGTACCGCTGCGCGGAAGTCAAAAGGAGCCAGTGCGTTGGGCGGCTCTGCCGACTTGTTCGCGCAGCGTCTCCGACAGGAGAAGCAACTGGCGTTCAAAAGTCAAAAGTCAAAATTAATACAGCATAAGCGTTTCATTAGACCCATCCGAAAACTCGCAAGCCAATATTTACAAGGCTTTGATACCAGTCCTT
>NZ_JAYGHD010000053.1:0-22983 GCF_034932245.1 Nostoc sp. UHCC 0251 | reverse complement strand
TCCTTTTAGGAGAGAGGTTTGGAGAGAGGTCAAAATATTAAGTTGCACATCGCGTTCATTAGTCATTTGTGACTGACAAAGAACAAATAACAAACTACCCATACATAAACTCACGATGCAAATAGTAAACAGAAATACCCAAATTAATAAACTGCAAACGAAAAAAGCAGAAGATTTTTTGGTGATTGAAGGTGTAAGCAAAATTTATCCAACTTCTGAAGGCCCTTACACCGTACTGGATGGAGTTGACCTGAAAGTGCGCGAAGGCGAATTTGTGTGCATAATCGGTCACTCTGGCTGCGGCAAATCAACTCTGCTTAACATGGTTTCTGGGTTTAATACTCCCACCGATGGTATTGTTCTGCTGCAAGAAAAACCCATCACCGAACCAGGCCCAGACCGGATGATGGTATTCCAAAATTATTGTCTACTGCCTTGGCTGAGTGTTTTTGATAACGTTTATCTGGCGGTTGATTCGGTGTTTCCTAAAAAACCCCAGGCAGAAAAACGGGCGATCGTCAGAGAACATTTAGCAATGGTGGGACTCACAGAAGCGGCTGACAAGAAACCCAATCAGCTTTCTGGTGGGATGAAACAGCGAGTTGCGATCGCTCGTGCCCTTTCCATCCGTCCGCAAGTTTTGATTCTCGATGAACCCTTTGGGGCATTAGATGCCATCACAAAAGAGGAATTACAAGAAGAACTCCTGCAAATCTGGCGTGAACATCAAGTCACCGTACTAATGATTACTCATGACATCGATGAAGCGCTTTTCCTCGCAGACAGAGTTGTGATGATGACTAACGGCCCATCTGCTCACATTGGCGAAATCCTGAATATTCCCTTCTCCCGCCCCCGTAATCGTCGCCGCATCATGGAAGACCCAGAATACTACAACCTGCGAAACTACGCTCTAGACTTCCTCTTCCGCCGATTTGCTCACGCTGATGAGTAACCGCTTCACGGAGTCATTTGTCAAGAGTAGACGCGATTAATCGCGTCTCTACAAGAGTCAAGGGTCATTAATTATTTTCTTCCCTTACCTCCCCTGCCTCCCCTGCCTCCCCTGCTCCCCCTGCTTCCCTACCGTCCTCTTCAATTAGGAAGATTGCAATGCTTAAAGGATTATTTTCATTCAGCGATCGCTACCGCATCTTACATCAAACTTGGTTTGCCTTCTTTCTCACCTTTGTCTGTTGGTTTAACTTTGCTCCCTTTGCTACAACCATTGGCAAAGAGCTAAGTTTAGCGCCTGAGCAAATCAAAACTTTGGGCATCTGTAACCTCGCTTTGACAATCCCCGCACGGCTAATTATTGGGATGCTTCTGGATCGTTTCGGCCCCAGAATCACCTATTCAATGCTGCTAATGTTTGCGGTAGTTCCTTGTTTGGCAACGGCACTAGCGCAAGACTTTAATCAACTAGTCATCAGTCGTTTGCTGATGGGAATAGTCGGATCTGGGTTTGTCGTGGGTATCCGTATGGTGGCGGAATGGTTCCAGCCGAAGGAGATGGGAATTGCTCAAGGCATTTATGGCGGCTGGGGTAACTTTGGAGCTTTTGGCGCAGAGTTTGCTTTGCCGATACTTGCAGTAGCTACTAGCTTCTTCGCTGGTGGTGCTTCTAATTGGCGGTTTGCGATCGCACTTACAGGCATCATAACAGCCATCTACGGCATAATTTATTACAACAGCGTTCAAGATACGCCCGCAGGCAAAGTCTACAAGAAGCCTAAGAAAAATGGTTCTCTAGAAGTGACGAGCGTTAAAAGCTTCTGGGCACTGATTGTCTCAAATTTTGGTTTAATTTTCGCTCTAGGTTTATTAGCTTGGCGCTTGGAACAAAAGAACATTCACTTCCTAACTTTGAGCCAAATGTATCTGGCTTGGTTGCTATTAGCAGGATTGTTTGCTTACCAAAGTTACCAAGCTTGGCAGGTAAACCGAGAACTTCTAACTGGTAAAAAAACTTACGCTCCATCCGAACGCTTTCAATTTGGTCAAGTAGCTTTACTGGAATTCACTTACATCACTAACTTTGGTAGCGAATTGGCAGTTGTTTCTATGCTCCCGGCATTCTTTGAAAAAACCTTTGCTTTAGAGCATGTTGTCGCTGGGATGATTGCTGCTACCTATCCTTTCTTAAATTTGGTTTCTCGTCCCAGTGGTGGCTTAATTTCTGATAAATTTAGTTCGCGGAAGTGGACAATGACAATTATCAGTATCGGTATTGGTTTTAGTTATTTAACGGCACATTTTATTAATAGTAGCTGGCCGATTCCGCTAGCGATCGCAGTTACAATGTTTGCCGCTTACTTTGCCCAAGCTGGCTGCGGTGCAACCTACAGCATCGTACCCATGATTAAGAAGGAAGCCACTGGACAAATTGCTGGCAATGTGGGAGCTTACGGGAATTTTGGCGGCGTAGTTTACCTGACAATTTTTAGCTTAACCGACGCTCCAACGCTATTTACCACGATGGGTATAGCTGCTTTAGTCTGTGCTTTTATGTGTGCCTTCTTCCTCAAAGAACCAAAAGGTTCCTTTGCCGCTGCTTATGAAGGCGAAGCACCAGAAACCGCAACTAAAAATCCTAACTTTTTAGCAGAAGAATAAACCTGTCATAAATTCTTATAGTTCGTAGCGAATAGACTCAAACAAACTTTGCGCTCCTCTACGCTCTACTTTGCGCGACGGCAGTCGCTACAACGGGGGGAACCCCCGCAACGCGCTGCCTCCCCTCTGCGTTTAAATTTCACCCCTCAATTCACCACGATTTTACGCAAAGCTGTATTAACTTGCGCTTTTCAAACAGTCGCTACATCTGAGGTTGCACAATCAAAATAACAAAATGGTACAACTGCCATGAGTGAATTTACCAAAACTCTTTGTCCTTACTGTGGTGTTGGCTGTGGTTTAGAAGTTTCACCTCCAGCCCAACATAACAAAGCAACTAATCGAGATAGTCAAGGTAATCCAATTTGGCGAGTGCGCGGCGATAAAGCCCATCCATCTAGCCAGGGAATGGTTTGCGTCAAAGGTGCAACGATCGCAGAATCCTTAGATAAAAATAGATTACATTACCCAATGGTGCGAGACTCCTTAGATCAAGAGTTTCGCCGCGTTAGTTGGGATGAAGCTTTTGATCTGATCACCAAGCGCATTCAAACCGTGCGCTTCACCCAAGGGCCAGAAGCCTTATGTATGTACGGTTCTGGTCAGTTTCAAACTGAGGATTACTACATAGCCCAGAAACTGATGAAAGGTTGTCTGGGTACTAATAATTTTGATGCCAACTCTCGCTTATGTATGTCTAGTGCTGTGTCTGGCTACATTCAAAGCTTTGGCTCAGATGGCCCGCCCTGCTGTTACGAAGATTTGGAGTTAACTGACTGTGCATTTTTAATTGGTACGAATACAGCCGAATGTCACCCCATTGTTTTCAACCGATTGGCTAAGTATCACAAAAAGAACCGCAAAGTCAAAATGATTGTGGTTGATCCCCGACGCACACCAACCGCAGAAGCCGCAGATTTGCATTTAGCGATTCGTCCCGGTACAGATATCGACTTGTTAAACGGCATCGCTCACTTGTTGATGCGCTGGAACTACATCGATACCATGTTCATGGAAGACTGCACCAGCAACTTTCCGGCTTATGCTGAGGTGATTCGCCACTATCCCCCAGAAATAGTAGCTCATCGATGTGGAATCAGCATTGAAGATTTAGAAACAGCAGCTCGCTATTGGGGTGAATCACAGCGGGTACTTTCTTTGTGGTCAATGGGTGTGAATCAATCATCAGAAGGGACGGCTAAGGTAAGAACAATCATTAATCTGCATCTGATGACTGGACAGATTGGTAAACCTGGGGCTGGCCCTTTTTCCCTCACTGGTCAACCAAACGCAATGGGAGGAAGGGAAGCTGGGGGTTTGGCGCATTTATTACCGGGTTATCGGGTGGTGAAAAATCCGCAGCACCGCGCAGAAGTTGAGGAGTTGTGGGGACTCAAGCCAGGACAAATCTCGCCCAATCCCGGTTTGACTGCTTGGGACATGATTACTGGCTTGGAAAATGGCGCTGTAGAGTTACTGTGGATTGCGGCTACTAATCCAGCTGTGAGTATGCCAGATTTGGAGCGAACTAAGAAGGCATTATTGCGATCGCCTTTCACTATTTACCAAGACGCATATTATCCTACAGAAACCTCTGCTTACGCTCACGTTCTGTTACCAGCAGCCCAGTGGGGTGAAAAAACTGGTGTCATGACAAACTCCGAACGGGTAGTAACTTTGTGTCAAGCATTTCGCCAACCACCAAGAGAAGCTAAAGCCGATTGGGAAATTTTTGCCGAAGTTGGACGTAGATTAGGTTTTGAGAAAGAGTTTGCCTTTGCTAACTCCGCCGAAGTTCATGCTGAGTTTGTCAAATTAACTAAAACTCGTCCCTGCGATATGACGGGTATCAGTCACACGCAATTACAAGCAGAAGGCCCGACTCAATGGCCTCATCCTGAAGAGAGCAGGGGGAGTAGAGGAGCAGGGGAAGCAGGGGGAGAAGTATTTGCCAATCGCTCTGGGAAACGGTTATATACTAACTTGCGCTTCCACACTCCTGACGGACGCGCTCGATTTGGGGCATATTACTCAAAGGGACTAGCAGAACCACCAGACCCAGATTATCCTTTTGTGCTAACTAACGGACGACTTTACGGACACTGGCACACGCAGACACGTACCGGTCGAATTGAAAAAATTTGTAAAATGCATCCCGAACCGTTTATCGAAATTCATCCCCGTGATGCTGCTCGGTTAGGTATTGTAGAAAGTATGTATGTAGAAGTGCGATCGCGTCGAGGTAAAGCTAAGTTTCCTGCTAAAGTGACAAAAGCGATCGCACCTGGTACAGTTTTTGTCCCCATGCACTGGGGTTCGCTGTGGGCAGATAATGCCGAAGCCAACGCCCTCACCCATCCAGAATCCTGCCCCGATTCACTGCAACCAGAATTAAAAGCCTGTGCTGTACAGCTGATACCAATCTCTGTGGAAGTTCCAGTCAAAGATTATCAACTCCAGTCCTCACAATGGTAAGCTCCTAACTGTACTGCTCAAGAGGTAATTAATAATCACCAATAGGTACTTTAGTCAATAATCAATAGCCAATAGTTATTATCATTTTTTATGGCTCTCTACTATTGACCCATATCAATTATCATGATTAAGGAGGTAAAATTTATAATAACCAAAAGTTTTACTAGCGTCGAGTTCAGCTATGGCAAAAAATAAAAATTACATACTATTAGAAATCATATTTTTTTAATCCTCTAGATTTATCTATGGGATTTTGTTTTATTTAAAAACCGGGTGCAACAGATGAAAAAGTTAATCAGGGAAATTCTAGGAGCTACCAGAGATGATAACTTCATGCACATCATTGAAAACATAGAAGTCATAGTTTCTAAAGTTCTATCTATTTTTATGGTGGTTGTAATTTTGGTAGCGATCGGGGATTTAGGAGTATTTATCTTTAAAGAATTATTTACAGCCCCTTATGCAAAATTTAACACAACATTATACAAGATATTTGGGCTATTTTTAAATATTCTAATTGCCTTAGAAATTTTAGAAAATATCACAGCATATTTACGAAAACACGTTTTTCAAGTTGAATTAGTTATTGTCACCTCTTTAATTGCTGTTGCTAGAAAAATTATTATTCTGGACTTAGAAAAAGTTGGAGGTGTTGATATAATCGGTCTAGGTATAGCTATTCTTGCCTTATCAATTAGTTATTTGATAATCCGTCTTAGTAATTCCAAAAATGTAAGTTAATTTAATGAGCTAATTTTAAATACTTTCTTATGACAGATTTCTTTCAATTTGAAGCAGACTTTGTTGATTCTCTGCGTTGCATCCCCATGCAGGTGCGTTGTAAATTAGATACCTGTGGCATCAAGCTAAAACTGCCTGACTGGAATCAAATGACCACAGATGAACGGCAAGCTTTAGTCGAATTACCTTGCACTACAGAAACGGAAATTCAGTCTTACCGCGAGCATATCGAGCAATTAATCATACAACGCACAGGTATACCACCTACAAAATTGCCCATTGAGCCTCATCCTGCATGGCTAGATGCCACTGTACCAGCTAGCCTTCAGGAAAAAGCTCAAGAAATAGATGTAACCCTGACACAGCAAAAGTGGGCAGTTTTAACGCCCTTACAGCGTTTTGCCTTGATTAAACTCAGCCAGCCAGGACATGAAAATAAAAACTTTCCCAGAGCGATCGCAGAATTTCATCTGCTTTAATTTACCATTCGACCATAGTTGTTGAATTATCGTCTTCTTAGTCTCCTAAAGGCAAGCTAATAGGAATCTCGATTTTAAACTCAGCCCCTTGTTCTGGTATTGATAAACACGTAAGTTTTCCATTGTGCTTCTCTACTATGATCTGATAGCTAATTGACAACCCTAACCCTGTACCTATCCCTACTGGCTTAGTCGTAAAGAAGGGATCAAACAATCTTTTTAGTACATTTTCTGGTATTCCTACTCCATTATCAACAAACCGAATCACGACCTTCCCATGAGGAGATAGTTGTGTACAAATACGGATAGTATTTGGTGCTTCTTGTATCTGTTCAATAGACCGCTTTGCATCCCGTTGTTCTAGTGCATCTAAAGCATTAACCAGAATGTTCATAAAAACTTGATTGAGTTGGCCTGCATAGCATTCTACTAAAGGTAGCTTGCCATATTCCTTGATAATTTCAATTGCTGGACGATTATGTTGTGCCTTGAGGCGATGTTCTAGAATTACTAAAGTACTGTCAATCCCTAAGTGAATATCCACGGCTTTACATTCCGCTTCATCCATACGGGAGAAATTCCGCAATGAAAGAACGATTTGTTTAATTCGCTCTGCCCCCATTTTCATTGACGAGAGTAACTTGGGCAAATCCGCCATTAAAAATTCTAGATCAATGGCTTCCATCTGTTCTTGAATGACCTTTACGGGATTCGGATAATGTTCTTGGTAAAGCTCAATCAAAAGCAGCAAATCGTTAATATATTCGTTAGCAGGCTGAATGTTGCTGTAGATGAAGCTTGTAGGATTATTGATTTCGTGAGCAACTCCAGCAACCAATTGACCAATAGAAGACATTTTTTCGCTTTGGAGCAAATGAGCTTGGGTGCTTTGGAGTTCTTTCAGAGCGCACTCTAAATCTTCCGCTTTTTGTACTAAAGTTTCTTCCGCAGCTTTGAGTTCGCTGATATCCCTAGCGATTGTCGAAAAATATTCAACTTTTCCATCAAGTGATTTGTGAGCAATAATCAGTTGAGATATGGGAATTTCTCGTCCATCTGCTTTTAAAAGAGCCGTTTCCCCGACCCAATCACCGACTCGAATTGATTCTGGTAATCCTTGATTCTGGATAATGTCATTTGCCCATTTCGGATGATTTTGGCGCAAATTTCTCTCCTGAAAAGATTCTTTTTCCCCCAGTTCTAATATTCTCCGAGCCGCTTTATTAAAGTAAAGAACCCGCCCAGTTAAGTCAGCAGTGCTGATAAAGTCTGGTGCTGCTTCTAGAATTGCCAACAACTTCGCCTGTTCTTTCTCGGCTTGTTTATGCTCACTAATATCACGAGATACACCAACAGTCATGATCGTTTGACCTAATTCGTTACGAATAGCAGATTTGATTGTATGGAATAGGCGTACTTCGCCATCGTACCGAGTTACTGGCTCTTGGGGAATTTCTAGGATCTGTCCACTTTCAAATACGTAAGCATCATCTTTGATATATTGCAGGGTATGATCGGGTTCGTTGAAGGGTGCATCAATCATATTTTGAAGCTGTTCCTCATTCATACCGTAATAATCACGGAATGCCTTATTTGCCCAAATAATTCGAGATTTAGCACCTTTAACCAGCACCATATCTGTAATTGCATCAAGAATTTGCTGATAGGTCTTTTCGTTTTCGCGCAGAGCGCTTTCAAAAGATTTTACTTTTGTAATATCCTGCACTGTTGAGACAATACTAATTACCTGGCCATCAACGTTAGTTATCGGAGTGTGACACCAATCACAAATAATTACTCTTCCATGTTTTGTCAAGTTCTTATTGAGATTACTACCTCCTACTTTCTCTTCAATTAATAACTCCATTATCTTGATGACCTGTACTCTTTCACTTTCTGGCACAATTATTTCTGGTACCTGACAACCGAGTACTTCACTTTTACTGTATCCAAATAGTTGTTCAGCAGCCGGATTCCATTGTATTACTTGAAACGCTGTATTCCACTCAATTAAAGGTAAAGGATTACGTTCTATAAGTAATAAAATTTTATCTTGCAACTGTTTCAACTCTGGTTCTACTAATTGATGTTCAATTTTTTGACCATTGATACTGACTTCATCAACTTTTAGCACTTGGTTTACAGAAAAATTGTTACTGGATTGAATGCCTTGGTGTTGAAAGTTCATCCTGTATAACTGAATAATAGATTTGTTGGCTTCTTAAATCTAGGATTCCCTATTCTTTAGGTAATGTAACATTCCTCTTTCTAATAATATCCATCTGTTGGAAATCGTAGCAAAAAGAAGACAATTCCGAAGCCAGAAGTACGTCCCTTGCGTGTCTCCACGAGTTTGCAGCTATGCTTAGGGGAACCTATATTTTTTAATATGAGATTGATCTTGGAGTGCCACTTGCTTTCTGCTGGGAAACCCCTCCACCGCATTAGCGTTGTATCTCGTGCCACTTGCCTTTCGATACAATTCTTCTTTGAAACTGAGTAATAAGCCAGAAAAGACAACTCTGAAATTATACATGACACCACAGTGATTGATGTCATGTATCAAAAACTCGTATATAAACTAACGCCGAAAAAAGCTGACTCTAAATTAATATTTACTTTATAAACAACTATTGATGACTAATAGGTGAGAGTAACAAATATATGGCTGCAAAGAAACTTTTGATGCTTGTTGGCGACTATGTAGAAGACTATGAAGTGATGGTTCCTTTCCAGGCGTTGCAAATGGTGGGGCACGCTGTCCATGCAGTTTGCCCAGACAAAAAAGCTGGCGACAAGGTGCGGACAGCAGTTCACGACTTTGAAGGAGACCAGACTTACAGCGAAAAACCTGGTCACAATTTCACTTTAAATGCCACGTTTGCAGAAATAGAAGCCGCAACCTACGATGGCTTAGTCATTCCCGGAGGACGGGCACCAGAATATATCCGTCTGAATCAGCAGGTGCTAGAAATCACCCGTCACTTTGCCCAAACGAATAAACCGATTGCTGCCATCTGCCACGGCTTGCAGTTATTGGCAGCTGCTGACGTACTGCAAGGCAAGAGATGTACTGGTTACCCTGCTTGTAGCCCAGATGTCAGGAGTGCTGGAGGGATTTATGTTGATATCCCTGTTGATGAGGCAATAGTTGATGGTAACTTGGTGACAGCACCAGCTTGGCCTGCTCACCCCCATTGGTTGGCAGAATTCCTCACAGTACTTGGAACTAAGATTGAACATCCAGAACTGGCTACAATTGTTTGAGGCAATATGCCGGAAATCTTTTGGTTCGATCTTCAGGGCAGTTTCTTTCCCTGCTTTTTGCTTTGAAGGGGCTTAATCAATTATCAGTGGCAAAAACAGCTTGACCTTCCAGGTGACGCTCCATTACTTGCTAACGCCAGTTACTCATGAGTGAAATCCCCAGACCCTCCTGGCGTCTCCCTTCCAAAAGAAAAAGACCGTACTAGCTTACAACAGACCACTGAAAATTATATATTTTTGGAATAAAACTAAATGCAATAAAAACTACTGTTTTTGATAAATTACTATGGGTTTAAGTTGTAGCTAGGATGTCAATAGTACATTACTGATACATTCTGATTGATCCGGTTAACAAGGCAGGTTTAGGACAAATTCTCAGTAAATGGAATACTTATTCACATTAGGTGAAAGAATTTAAAATTTTGCATTTAGAATTTTAAATTTCTTAGCAGTAAGTGAAGCTATAGTGGATTTAGCAATGCTGCTGTTAATGTGGCTAAGGTTAGTCCTGCTGCCAAATTATGTGAAGAATTAGTTTAGAAACGCACTTCTTATCGATGACAGGCAAACAAGCAAGACATAATGCATTTCTGCGGCTAGTGTCTGGTAATGGGGCAGCTTTCGGATCAGAATCTCGTTCTCGTTACTCACTGCCCCCCAGTAAAGAGATGGTAATTGGACGCGACCCCAGCTGCCAAGTTGTCTTGGATGCCATGATGTACCGAATGGTATCTCGTCGTCATGCAGTGGTTCGTCCCCTCTCTCTATCCCCAGATAGCAAATTCAGCTGGGTGCTTTGTGATTTGAATAGTGCTAATGGCACTTATTTAAATGGACAACGCTTGTATGAATGTCAGGAATTGCACCCAGGCGATCGCATTTCTCTAGGTGCTGATGGGCCGCAATACATTTTTGAGTACGAGTATACCTTACTCACCCCAGCGACGACAGTGAACCAAGTTACACCACTGCCTTCCGCGACGAACTACCACGGCCACACACAATTAAAGCAGCCAGATTCTGTTAGTTTCACCCAGCTTTTTCCGATTATTTCCACTGGTAAAGATTTAACTCGTAAAGCTTATCTCGTACCGGGAATACTGACCGTAATCTTTGTGGTGCTGATGTTTGCTACAGTCGGTCGGCCTCAAGATAATCAAGTGATCGTAGCAACTTACATCGCCTTCGCTGCCTACTATTTTGTTTACCAACTTTGCGGCAAACAGAAGCCTTGGTGGGTGCTAATGGCTGCGGCATTGAGTACGTCACTGATTTTGATAAGTCCGGTGTTGGATCTATTTATCTTCGTGTTTCGCACCGTCCTGCCTGGAAGCTTGCCCTCACCCCAAGAATCTATTACCTTCACAGAGTTACTGGTGCGGATGTTTTTTGGCGCTGGGTTAATGGAGGAATTACTCAAGGCATTACCTATCATCGGCGTATATTTTATCGGCAGTGGATTACCTTCACCTTGGCGAGAACGTATTGGAGTCTTGGAGCCTCTAGATGGTATTCTCTTGGGAACAGCTTCTGCTGTGGGCTTCACTCTCTTAGAAACCCTCGGTCAATACGTGCCAGATATCACTCAAAATGTCACGCAACAGGTGGGTATAGGCGCTGCTGGTCAACTAGCGGGTTTGCAACTGCTAATTCCGCGAATTTTAGGCTCTGTAGCCGGACATATGGCTTATAGTGGCTACCTGGGTTATTTTATCGGGTTGGCTGTTCTCAAACCCAGTAGAAGTTGGCAAATTCTTTCTATTGGTTATCTTAGTGCCTCTGCTCTCCATGCTTTGTGGAATGCTACAGGATCAATCAATGCCTTACTATTGGTAGTTGTTGGGGTGTTATCTTACGCCTTTTTGATGGCGGCAATTCTTAAGGCACGGGCGCTATCACCAACGCGATCGCAAAATTTTGCTACCCGATTTCTTGGCCCAAAATAAGATGTGGAAACTAAAAGCAGGGAAAGACGAGGAAAATAACTCTTGACTTTTGAATATTTATATCTTTGGATAGATGTCTTAAGCTGACAATCAGGTTAAATGTAACTTAAGGCCCAGTACACAAAAAAGTGAGAATTACTGGATGCTCAAAACCGCAGCACAATATTTATCAGCAGATAAATTTGCCTGCCCCCGAAATTTATGTAGAAAAGAGAAACACTTGACTCAAGTTATGCTTCAGACTGAGACTTGTTGATTTCATTAAAAGCATAGGAAGCGATCGCTAAACTCACCTTTGCTTTCTCTACCTCTGATAAAGCTGTCCACTCTTTATTTTGAAGACTACTGAGCGCAGACGCCGCGTTTTGTGATTCGCTACTTCGCATAGCGTAAGCAAAAGGACGAGCCAAAACTAAAAGATCCTCTGTGCCCCAATTTGGAAGTACTGTCTGAACACACTCAACTAGTTGTTCACTGATTGATTGCTGGGCAGCAAGGATTTCAGCAGCTTTAATGGCGATTGTGTTGAGCAATGCTTGGGGAACACAGGCAGCAAAACTAGCATATAATCTTTCTTGAAGATTAAGCACTAGTGTTTGTTGGGGATTGTGATTATAGTCTAACGCCTGGGAGATTCCAGCCCAAAGTGTATCTAAATGGCTATAAAAATCTTCCGATCGCGTTGTCAGTTCTTCCTCAAGCAAATCTTCCATTCCGAACTGTTGTTCTAATTCGTCAAAATAAGCTTCTGACTCTTCATCAGCTGGATTCCAGGGATAGGTAGCATCATCTGGTTCCAGTAACGCTTCTAATAATTCCAAATCTACTTGAGATGGCAAAGAAGAGAAAGTCTCTGAGCCGTTAATTTTATTAGCCATTTTTTATTGCCTCACAATTATTTGGTAGTATTGACAGCTACAATTCCTAAGAAGAGATTTCCGCAAAAACAGTTGAATTTTTCTATAGTAAAAACAGATTGTAAAAGCTGATGCTAAAGACTCAAATTATTCTTGCAAAAGCTCTGCTAGGAGTCTTCAATAAGGAACTCCCAGGTTTCACCTCTAGCACTTCCAAACTTTAACTGCATCCCTGATTTCAATGGGACTTCCTCTCGGAGGATTTGTTGCCAACCATTAGGGCCTAAAAACCAGGTTGTCCCGTAGGTGGAAAAATCTTGCAAGTAATAACTTCGCACTAATGTAGCATCAGTAAGAGTATTGCGGCAGAAAATTTCGGCGTGGCGTTTGGATACAGATGGTTCAGGGATGACAATATCATTATCTTTGGTGCGGCCGATGCGGGTGACTCCATAACGCAGTAACCAAGTTTTACCTTTTGGAGCGAGCGATCGTAAAGTTGCAGTCGGAAGCGATGAACCTATATCAGGAATGGCTGTGTCTGGCAGTTCGGTAATACCTTCATCTAGATTCTTAATGAGTTCGCCATTAAAATCTGGATGCAGGTAGAGAACAGGCAAAGTCCAAGCAGGTTGATTAAATTTATATAAAGTTAACAATTCTTGCCTAGCCTGGGCTACGGCTTCATCAACTGGTTTGTGCGATCGCAAAGCTTCGGTAAAAGCTTGAATAAAGCTGTGGCTTTCATGATCAGCGATTTCATCGCGCATCCCCAAAACCGCAGGCACACCATGACGAATCAACACTTCTGCTAAACTACTGGCTGGTATAGCTTGGTGATTGATAGCAGCGGGTTGGGCCCCCCAACAAGCGTTGAAAAGTGCTAGTTTCACACCTGTACGGGTCAATACTTGCGCCAATTCTATGCCATTGAGGGGCATGTCTGGTCGCAAAAACAGTAACCCCCCGTCTGGGCCTGGCAAACCATGTCCAGCATAGAAGAAAACGTTGTATGCTTTGGTTTCTAATTCTTGAATCAACTCCTGTGGAGTTGGTTGTAGAAGTTGATTTACTATACAAGGTGCATATCTTTGGGAATTACCACCGACCGGCGTATCTACAAGAGTTTGCTGTAAAATAGCAGCTTCTTGTTCTAGTTGCAGCTTTTCATCATGACCTAAAACCAGCAGGATACTTAAAGCTTGGTCAGCTCGCAAATACGGCAAGGGGTCAACTTCGCTGCTGGTGCGACTAAATAGCAAATCTTGGGAGAGAGACATAGCTGATTGACCAGGCTCACGCTGCATAATTTCCCAAGGGAGAGCGATCAGATCCGGGTCGCGGATTTCTAATCGGAAGCGCAAACGTGTATGCTGACCCATAGCAATACCGCGACTGCGTTCTAGACTACCAAGAATTTGCCCGTCGAATACCCAGCGCCATAGATTCATTCCCAAGTTTTGCATCAGACGACTGCTGTAGGGGCCAGTGGTTTGACCTGAAGCGGGTGAAACCCAATCTATGGGAAATGGGTTGGTCTTTTGAGATGTTGAGTTTGGGGAAATATCTAAGTGACTATGACCAGCAAACATTTGCTGCCATTCTTGCCAGACTTGATTGAGTTCATCAGGCCATACACAGTCACGTAAAACGTAGCCACTGGGATAGGGAGCTTTGACCACCCAAATGGCGAAGTTGTCAGTGCCAGTGTTTAGGAGACGGGCGATCGCCAAATTCAGGGATGGCATGGATTCATTAAAATAAAAACTAAAACAAATAATTTCAAATAATAATTCTCCAAGGTGAAAACTTTCTATTTTTTTACCTTGTAAGTTTTTTACTCTGATTGTTACCTGTTATTATTCCAGGTTTCTACCAGTTTATCGATTATTTATTAAGTTGGACTGGTGTCAGGTGCAGGTAATTGAATTGCTGGCTGTTGCGGCAAAGTATCACATGAGAGCGATTGGTTCGGTTCCGACACCAAGACCCCAAAGCTTTTAAGTTGGGAGAACTTAATCCATAGTTTATTATTTGCTTGCTGCAAAGGCTTAGTAGTGTCTTGAGGGTTCTGGGGATTTGCTGATGTTGGGGTGGCTGGTTTTGTCGAACAGCGCTGCAAATGTACCTCAAAGTCTCCAGAAGCAGGTTTAGGATTTGGTTTGGTTTCGATAACTTGTAAAAAACTGTTAGGGGGAAGCGATTGATTGTTGTTTAAGGGGATTTGACGCTGAGTTTGAATGATCCAGCCACGAGAAAGGTTAGCAAGCGATGGCGCTGCGGGTGTCGCTTCAATGGCAGGGTTTTGAGTTTGTAATGGATTGGAAAAGATTGGCAAGGTTCCTGATGGCGATCGCAGTTGCTTCACGAACAATCCTAGAGCACCTGCTGCTACGACACATATTAAGGGAACTATCCACTGTAAGGGTAAACTGCGAACTTTAGCAGGCTCAGTGTCTGGAATCACCTGAGTTTTATGGTTTGGGCCACCTAAAAGTGTCGGATCTGTGCCTCTGGATGGCAAAACTGTTGATTTAGTAGAATAACTCTCTGGAATGATGGCTTTGATGGTGATTTCTGGTTCCCAGTATTGGACTTGATAGTGGACTAAAGCGATGGTGACATTATCGTGTCCATTTTTAGTATTGGCAATTTCGACTAATCTATCCGCAACATTTGCTAAATTTGCCTCCCCAACTAGAATCGGCAAAATTTCTGTTTCCCAGTATTCTTCCACCCGATCAAAATCACTCAAACCATCGGATGTGAGCAGAAACACAGCATCTTCATCGAGCATAAACCGTGCAGATGTGGGATGCAATGAAGTGCTTGACCCCATACCTAAAGCTTGGACGAGAGAGCCAGCAGCACTTTGTTGTACAGCTTCGCGGTAAATGGCATAGCCTAGCCGCACCTCGCGGGAAGCAACATCATCATCGAGGGTAACTTGATAACAGCCGTGACGGGTAATCCAGTAAGCACGACTATCACCAACGTGGGTAATGTACATTTCATGAGCAACAGGCAATGCCATTACTAAAGTCGTGCCCATCCGCTGCCGCCCTTGACGATGTTCCCCGTCATTGCGCTGACTAATTTTGTCATTGGCAATTGCCACTGCCTTTTCTAGGTCATTAAGTAGCAGTGAGGGGTCTATGTGGTCGTAGGGAACTTTTGTTAATTGCTGTACCTGCTGCTGGATCGTTTCAATGGCTAAATTTGATGCAACATTGCCACCCTCATGCCCACCGATGCCATCACAGACAATTGCTAAGGCTGTTGGCTGGGGTGGTTTGCTGACCAAAGTTCCACTGGGTGGGCTACAGGCATCTTCGTTACGTTGGCGGCTTGGCCCAGTGTCGGTTTTGGTAATAATTTTGATTGTGGGTGTTTGCGATCGCCCTAACCCAGCCAGTCCCTGATCTAAAACTCCAATTAATTGATCGGTTGAATTAATCTTTCCCTGAATTAAAGAAAGGCTAACCTGATCAACAAATTCACTTATGGCTGGTTTGGCACCACTAACCAACTGCTGCCAAAATTGACCTAATTGGGGCAATTCTGGTGATGTTGCTGTATCGAAACGCAATTCTAACAAACGGACTAATGATCCTTCTACCCGTAATACATCTGAGTCAAGCAAGCTAGAGACGACACCTTCACTCGCAAGAGGTTGCCACAGATGAGCTATTTGCCATAACCAATTGAGTTGGCGCATCGATGTCGCATCACGCCAAGCTGTGGTTAACTCACTGCCCAAATGCACTTGTTGGATTTTGTCATCTACTACTAATGGAGGTTTTTCTAAAAGTAATATTTCTCGATGGGAGGACTCGTCAGTGAGAAAAAGCACTCCATATACCTGCGGTACATGTAAACGGTAGGGAATCAGTCTCAGATAAGCTTTTAAAGGCTGCAAATTATCTAACTCAGGCGTTAGCGCTAATAAACCAGGCTTCGTATCTAAAAGAAGAAATTTATCAAGGACTAAATAGCGATCGGCTAATATCTCTCCAGGATTACCCACACTCGGGCCATCTACCACAGCCCAGAGGTAATTTTTGGGTAGGGGCGTGGAACATCGCTGGCAAAACTTGTGGGTCAGGGGGTTGGCAGCCTGACAATTTTCATTTGGACAGTAGAGCGTTGCCGCGTCATTTTCCATAGTTTTCGCACCGGGAAGCGATTGGCAATTTCTTTAACAGCATTATTAGGGACAATCTAAACCGCTCATCTTTCTTAAACTTGACATACCCAGACTTTAGATGATGATTTTAGCTGGTGGATATCAGCAGGTGCTAATACTTAACTTATCCAAAGAATACGCTCCTAAGTCAACCCTACAGCCTCATCATAGCTTCTATTGCTCTGTGACTCTCCATCGCCAAAGCAACTAACTCCAACCCTGTTACCAAAGCATAACCCAAGCATAACTGCGCTGTTTGCTTTTGCTGAATTACCCGATGATCAAGGGCAGATAATGTTGGTATTTATTTAGTTTATAAGTAGGATAGCAACAATTAACTTTAATTAAGAATTAAGATAATTAAATATGCTTTTGACAAAAGTACCTGACGAAATGAAGTGGCTTTAAAAATCTTGTAATCTCGTTTCCGGGTTCTTCTTTGGGGAGATTGCAAAGTCTCATAGAGGATATTCCCAGCCTCTGGCTGGGAACGAGGAACTTGGTACTACTGAAAATAGCTGTAAGTTGGCACAGAAGGGTTCAGCCAGCCCGTTAGTCACTCTTGAACTTAACGCCGTGTGCAACTTTTACTCCAACTTAAACCCCAGACCCATTCCCTTTTAGGGAAGAGGGAGAATTCAAAGCCTCTCTCCTATAACAAGAAAGAGCAGAATATGAAGTTGCACATCACGTGAGCTTATTTTTTGTCGTCAATTGCAACTTGGGGGACTCCCATGCTGTAGTTGGTAACGCGGGCAGAAAGATTATAGCTGATTTCGCCGAGTTGCAAAAGCGATCGCAGATAATGCTCTAAGTCTGACCCAACACGACGCAAGTTATAGTCTGTGAGGTCTGCGCCGCTAGATGCTTCTACTAGTTCATCAAATTTTCGATAAACTTTTTGCAGCGCATCTTCATTCCAGTTAAATTCGTTATCTGGGTCAACATCTAATGTTAAGACCTGTTTACTAGGAACCAGTTCGCCATCCCGGTCAATTTCACCTGCAAAAATGCGGATATGCCGGGTTGTGGACTTGAGCAGCATCGGGTTATCCATAAAAGGGTGTAAGATTTGGGTGAATTACACTGAAATTATTGTAGACGTTATATCCAAGGGTGAATGCTCTGAATTTACAAGCTTTGAACGCAGTTTCAAAAGCGTATATTGAATGAGCATAAGTAAAAATATCACCTCTACTGATTAAGTTACTACTTCTGTTACGAGTTGAAGACAAATTTAGTTGCTAGTACTGACAGTAGTTCAATTATTTTTATGTAAAAATTACTGGTTAAAGTGTTTTTATTTGGCGCATACAAACAAGTCTAAGCGGTGTCCTAATCTTACCTATTGCTAAAATTTTTGTACTCAATCAAGGACAGAAGCCAGTAGGGTAAAGCACTCGGCAAGAATAATTTAATCTATGTAGATTTTTTGATGGGTAACAAAAATCTTTATTTTAATATTTATGCCGATTAATTTCTTCAAAATTTTATATTGAAAAAAACGTACATCAAGTAATTTTACTGAGTATGGCTACATCGACCTCTGGGGTTAGTAAACTCAAAAAAATTCAGCGGTTTTACTTACGTGTAAACACCAAAATTAAAGTAACAAGTCAAACTATTATTGACGTTAAGATAAAGTTGGTGTAAAAAGCTTTAAAAAGGGCGAACAACTTCTTACAGAAACTTTATTGTGTAGAATCTTAAAAACTGAATAATAGTTATGGCTTACCATAAGCTACATCTGGCATAGGAATATCAAAATCTAGCTTGAAAATAAAGCACAGGAGAGTGAAATGGAATACAAAGGTGATTGATGAAGAAAAATTCTTAATTCAAGCACTTTTGATTCAAAGAAGATATAAAGAATTTTGCTGGACATCTACCTCCTTACCCTCATGACCACCAAGTAAAGGAATCTCAATAGCTATGAACTCCAAAGCATTACCACGCCAGATAAATAATCTCGAAGTAGGTGTTTATGAGTGCGAAATCCATCTCAAGTTTCGGTTGATTGAGGAAAAGAGTCTATTGGGCGATCGCGAACAACTGTTACAGGTATTACTTGATGCCTTGACCGAGGGTTCTGATGACTTTCTAGAGACGCTACAAGCGTCCGTTAAAGCGCAGGAAGTGTCCGAGTTCAAAGCCTCGCCTCAAATGCGACGCCAGCTGATGCGCTTGCGTAATGCTGCTGAAAATCCCCAAACTTAAAGGTGTAATTTAAGTAGCGAAAAAAACATGAATTGGGCATCAAATCAAATGTTGATCACATGGCCCCGTTGCAATAAAAACTAAGCAGCAAGTAGAATTCATCAAATATTGTGATTTCTACTTTGTGAAAGTCTTATTTAGCAGCACAAAGTCCCAGGAACAGTTTCCTCTATTAAAAACTTTGTAGCAAAGGTTACTGGTAGAATCTAAGAGCAAATTCAGCCGGGTGCATTTTACCGAGTTTTTATCAAAACATTGCAGGAATAACAAAACCTGTGTCTTTACAGATGGGGAATTGGACAACAGGCGCAAATTCAATAAAAACCTAAAAAGCCAAAGTGAAAATAAATAACCTTTCTTTTAGCTTTTTACTTTAGCTAAGTGCCTGATTTGCTGAAATACTTATGTTTTATATATTACTGGTAATAGGATATGGTTTAGCAGCCAGTTACCTATTACCAATTACCGACAAGAAGGGAGCAGGGGGATGAGGGGGACAAGGGGACAAGGGGAAAAAGAGAATAACCCATATGCCCAATGCCCAATGCCCTATGCCCTATGCCCTATGCCCTATGCCCAATTCAAAAACTGTCTATTTAGCAAGCCCGTGTTCTAGGGCGAAACGAACTAACTCTGTACGGCTATTAGTGCCAGTTTTACTAAACAAACGGCTGACGTATTTTTCTACATTGCGGACGCTGGTTTCCAAACGACGGGCAATTTCTTTGTTCATCAATCCTTCAGCGACCAAATTTAGAACACTTTGCTCTCTGGGAGTCAAATCAATTTTGAAAGGGGCTGGCGATTGGGAAATGGCATTTCTTTGAGTTAACAATGCCTTAATTTGGGCAATCTGATTGGCTAGTTCAGCAAGATCAGGGGTTTCAACGTCATCTCCTGTAGTTGCAGCCTTCGCAACGCGACGGGCTAGCAAATTTTCGACTATAGCCACTAACTCATCTGGATCGAAGGGTTTGGGTAGATAAGCATCGACACCAGCATGATAGCCTTGGATGCGATCGCCAGTCATACCTTTAGCAGTTAAAAATACTACAGGCAGTGCCTGGAAGCGAGGGTCTTCCCGCAGTTGCTTCAGGAACTGGTAGCCATCCACCTGGGGCATCATGACATCAGAAATCACTAGGTCAGGTGTATTCATTTGCATCCATTCCCAACCTTCAAGGGCGTTACTGGCGACTTGAACGCTGAAACCGCTCTCTTGCAAATAATCCTTCACGGCTTCCCGTATCCCTGGTTCATCATCCACCAGTAACAATTGTGCTGACATTTAGAATTCCCTTAAATTTACCTTTTTCCAATTTAGCGAAAGTTGACAGTCATTGAACAAAAGGAATAAAGGCAAAATCCATTGCTTGTTAACGTTGGGCGGCTCCCTGGTAACGACGGTAACGAGGACAATGACCAATTATTACAGTCAAGACAGCAACGACACCTTAAATGGAGATGCTGATAACCCCGGATTTCTCACCACACCCCTCCAAGCCTGCGCTTGTGCAGGGGAGCAGGGGAGAGTTCAATGTGCCTTGTTCTTTCTCCTCTGCCCCTCTGCCCCTCTGCCCCATCAAACGCCTGAAGCTTGTGAGAAATACGGGTAACGCCCTTACTCCAAATCCCCGTTTAAACTGCTTTTAATTACGAATATAGTTAAATAACTCTTACCACCGAGGATTTGTCATAATTAATGGCTCTGCTGCTGAACTATTTAATGGAACAGAGAAAAAATTTCCTTGAGCATATTCACAGTTCAACTTTCTTAAAAGTGCTAGTTGCTCTTTTGTCTCTACTCCTTCGGCGAGCACATCCACACCTAGTTTGTGTGCCAATGTGATAATTATCTCAATAATTTCTAAATTTTTACTATTACTGACCATCGGGCTGATGAAAGAACGGTCAATCTTCAACACACTAATCGGAAAGTTATAAAGACGACTTAATGAGGAGTAGCCTGTACCAAAGTCATCAATTGATAACTCAATGCCCATCTCTTGAAGTTGTAAAAGTAAGGCAGTTGCCTTATCGCCATTTTCCACAATTACGCTTTCAGTAATCTCTAACACTAGAGTGCCAGCATCAAGACCAGTTGAGCGCAAAATTTGCCCAATCTGCTCAATCAAATCCGGCTGGGAAAATTGCTTGAGGGAGAGATTGACACTGATTTTCTCTAGCAAGTTGGAATGATGGCACATCCGCCAAGCTTGCATCTGGTGACAGGCTTGATGCAACACCCAGTTGCCAATGGAGAAAATTAGTCCAGTTTCTTCTGCTAGGGGAATAAAATCTATTGGATTAAGCAGACCACGCTCTGGATGCTGCCAGCGCAATAGAGCCTCAAAACCTAAAATAGAGCCACTAGTGAGCGAAACAATCGGTTGGTAATAAACTCGAAATTCTTCCCGTTCAATTGCTCGGCGCAGCTCGGACTCTAACTGCAATTTCGCCAGAGTATTAGCATACATATCTGAGTTGAATAGTTCATAACGCGCTCTGCCCAGTACCTTAGCTCGGTACATTGCTGTATCAGCATCCCTCAGCACTTCTTCTGGGTGTTCATAGTCTACTGTTGAACTCAACGCGATGCCAATACTGGCTGTTGTAAAAACTTCTTGTCCATCAAGCTCAAAGGGTAACGCCAATTCCTGTTGAATCCGCTCAACCGCTTTGATGACGTCTGACACATCTTGGATTCCCTCAAGCAAGATTGTAAATTCGTCTCCCCCAAGCCGTGCGGCTGTATCTATGGAGCGTACACATACTTCTAGCTTATTTGCAATAGCAAGCAGAAATTTGTCTCCTTTTATGTGTCCAAGACTGTCATTAATCAGCTTAAACCGATCTAGGTCGATAAATAGTACAGCAAATAGATAATCTGAATGCCGTTTTGAATAATCGATTGCACGTCTTAGGCGATTCATAAATGCAGCGCGGTTGGGCAAACCCGTCAGTGCATCGTGAAAAGCAAGGTGTAGCAGTTGTGATTCGACTCGTTTACGCTCTGTAATTTCAGTTAGCAATTCCTGATTTGCTTTTACCAGCTCTGCTGTCCGTTCTGCTACTCGTATTTCTAACTCACCGTAAGCTTTGTGTAACATTTCTTCAGATTGTTTGTGTTTACTGATGTTGCACAGAAGCCAACGCCAGCCAACCTGCTTACCCTGGAAGTCGTACACCGCAGACGCCCTAATCGTAGCAGGGAAAGGCTTTCCTTTCCGTGGTTGTAGGTTAATTTCCCAGTTTAATAGCTCCTGGAAATTGTTCATCTGCAAGCTAAAGGACTGGCGATCTTGTTGAGCAATAAAGATAATTAATGGTTTACCTACTAAATATTTTTGGTGGACACCGAGCAAGGTTGATGCTGCATGGTTGGCCTCTTGGATTGTCCCTACTACATTAGTTACCAAATAACCATCTGGAGCGAACTCAAACAAATCTTGGTAACGCTGGCGCTCTTTCTGTACTGCCGCTCGCGTTACCTCTAACTCTTCAGAGGCTATCAATAGTTCTTCCATTGCGGTGTGGAGTTTCTCAAAAGCCTCTGTTAGTATCTCTTCAGATTGAGAGTTTGCTTTACTTCCATTGCATTGTAATAGTTCTTGTATCTGTAAGCACAATTCCTCTATTTGTTGGCTAAATCCATCCACATTCATGTTGCTCAACTCACAAAACTATGAAGCGTGGGTGTGAATGAAGAGAGCAGGAGAAGCAAGCCCCATACCTTCCTCAAGACTTCAGACCCTATTGAGCAAGCGAAAATCGGGTTACTTGTAAGAGCGGACACATTGTAAATAAATATGGCAGAACTTTTTTTCTTGATTTACTAATTTATCTATCAATAATGTAAGAGAGCAATCAAATTTGTCCACGCCCAAATCAACTCTTCGCACTATTGAGTGCCACAAAGTTGTCCATTAATGACCAAAGTACAAAGTTGGAGCAAACCTTACCTGCTGAGATTTTTACTTTATTAAATACAACTTATTAAAGTTAAAGTTTTATCATAACAGTATATTTGCTGTGCCTGTTTTTTAAAATACTTCTTAAGATATATTCATTTTTGTGATGTTAAGGAACGAATAAAGGTTTTAGGTGATGCTTTTGGGCTGACAAAAGCGTTTTTTCTTACTTAGCTAGTGGTCTGGCAACCCAAAAATGCTAGGTGAGGTCTGGGGAAAGGGTAAAGG
>NZ_JAYGHD010000052.1:0-23281 GCF_034932245.1 Nostoc sp. UHCC 0251 | reverse complement strand
GGGTGGGCATCTTGCCCGCCCTGATTATGCAACTTAAATGCCGATTAGCTTATCAGGAGTCCAAGACGGCACAGATTTATTCAAAGATTGGTTTCCAGACAAATCAGCACCTATCAATCCCCCAACACAACAAACGCCATCATCTTCCGCTAAACCACAAAATAGGTAATAGGCTAGACTTACGCAAAAGTTAGTTTTCAAGTCGCATTAGTTGCTTTTGCGACTCCAATAGTTGGTTTTCAAGTCGCATTAGTTGCTTTTGCGACTTCAAAAGCTGGTTTTCAAGTCACATTAGTTGCTTTTGCGACTTCAAAAGCTGGTTTTCAAGTCACATTAGCAGCTTTTGCAACTCCAATAGTTAGTTCAGCAGTAGCCAGAACACCTCAACCTTTCTCTCTGCGCCGGTCACTGAGCGTAGTCGAAGTGCTGCGTGAGCTTATTCAGCAACGCCAACCACGAGAACTCACAAAAAGCGTGTCACAATCAACATTAGCCATTAATAAATCTGGGCGTATGTTTTGGCAAGACGGACAGCTAATATACAACGGCAAATACAAAATAGAAAAATACTTGGGTGGTGGTGGTTTTGCACTTACCTACCAAGCAATGCATACCAAGCTAAACCGCCGAGTCGTCATCAAAACCCCCAACATTAGCGTCCAACGAGATCCAGACTATCCCAAGTATGTTGAACGCTTCAAAAAAGAAGCACAGATGCTGGCAATGTGTTGTACAGACTCACATCCTCATATTGTGCAAGTATTCGACTTTTTTGTTGAAGAAGATGGTCGCTACTGCTTAGAAATGCAATATATAGCAGGCGAGAGTTTATGGGAATACGTGCAACGCCAAGGGAAATTACCCGAAACTGAAGCGATAAAATACATCCGCCAAATGGGTTTAGCCTTGGTAGATGTACATAAAAAAGGAGTTTTACATCTTGATGTCACTCCTCCTAATATTATGCTCAACTTTAATTCAGGGATTCCTAACTCTGGCAAAGCGGTGTTGATAGATTTTGGTATTGCCGGCGATATGTCCCCACCAAGTACCCTGTCTAGGTCTTTTGGTAACAAAGTATTTGCGCCCTATGAGTTAACACGCAAAGGGATTCGTCACCCAACAGTTGATGTCTACTGTTTAGCTGGGTCGTTGTACTATGCCATTACTGGACAACGCCCCACCAATTCCTTTGACCGTAAGTATGACCAAGAGGAATTAGTACCACCAAAGCAACTTGTCCCTAGTCTTAGTGATGCTGTAAATGAAGCGATTCTGCAAGGTATGGCATTAGAGGCAAAAGACCGACCCCAGACAATGGAAGAGTGGTTGAATTTACTCTCCGCCTCGCAAGCTAATTTAACAGAAGTGATATTAGCTTCAGATGTGGGGGTAAATTACCAAAATCTAGAAAATTTACTCAAAGCGGGTCAATGGAAATCAGCAGACCAAGAAACCACCAGAGTCATGCTGAAGGTAGCCAAAAGAGAAAAGGAAGGCTGGCTTGATTATGAATCCATTGAAAATTTTCCCTGCACAAACTTACGCACAATTGACCAATTGTGGGTAAAATACAGCAATGGTCATTTTGGCTTTAGCGTGCAAAAACGCATTTGGCTAGAATGCGGTGGCAAAGTAGATTTTGAAACGGAATGTCTTTTGGGCGATCGCTTAGGCTGGCGCAAAAACGGAGACTGGCTATCAAAGGATGAATACAACTATTCGCAAAACTCTACCCAGGGGCATCTCCCGACTCCCGTCGTCGTGGCTCCCGTCGTTGGGGGTCCGTTGATAGCGGGGGCGGGTCTGATAGCGGGGGCGGGTCTGGGGGGGCGGGTCTGGAGGGCAGCAATCCGCGGTTTGGGGGGGGCTAGCCTGGCAAGCGACTTCTTCTCTCGCGTCCAGACTTGTAAATTGTAATCTATAAAGGTTTACGAGATTTGTAAAACTTTGTGAACAAGATAAATTCCACGAAGCCTTGCGGGTTCTAGCTTTTCGTTACCTGGCACTGTTTAAATAGGCGATACACTAGGGCGCACACTTCGCAAATATAAAAAGCTGCGATCAGCATTAGATAATATATAAATCAATATAAATTTGGTGTAAGTGGTGTCCTTTGATAATGTTTGTAAAATCTTAGCAGAAAAATATCCAACGGATTTTGCCAGGTGGCTGCTACCTGATGAACCGCAAAAAATTAAAGTATTAAAAACTGAATTAAGCATTGAACCAATTCGAGCAGATTCAGTTACATTTTTACAAACAGAAAATCGTATTTTACATTTGGAATTTCAAACAACGCAAAAATCAGATACTCCCATTCCCTTAAGAATGTTGGACTACTTTGTTAGGTTAGTGCGAAAATATGATGTTCCAATAACGCAGGTAGTAATTTTCTTGCAAGAGACAAGTAAGGAAATCGCTTTTACCGAAGAATATGTAAATGAGATGACAAATCATCGCTATCGTGTTGTACGAATGTGGGAACAAGATTCGGCGTTATTTCTCGCTAATCCTGCGTTATTACCGTTAGCACCTTTAACACAGACAGATTCACCCCAAGGGTTATTATCCCAAGTTGCCCAGAGTGTTGCTACAATTTCGGATAGGGAAACAAGGCAGAATATCGCAGCTTACACAGAAATATTAGCAGGTTTAAAGTTTGAGAAAGATTTAATTCAGCAATTTTTAGGAGAGGAAGTTATGCAAGAATCTGTAATTTATCAAGATATTTTGCAGAAAGGAGATAAGCAAGGTGAAGAACGTACAATTATACGCCAGTTAAATCGGCGTTTTGGTGAAATAGATTCATCATTGATTGAAAGAATTAGAGTACTATCTGTTGAAAAGCTAGATGATTTAGCAGAAGCATTACTAGACTTTTCACAAGTATCTGATTTAGTAGCTTGGTTAAATGAACAAAAAAGCTAATAAGAAGCAAAATAACCCCAGTTAAACCTGGGGAAGGATCTTATGCAGGAGTCAGTGATTTATCAGGATATTTTGCAGAAAGGCGAACAAAAAGAAGCGGTTAGATTTTGTATATCTTTACTCAATGAACGTTTTGGTGAAATAGATTCGTCAATTATTGAGAGAGTTCAAGTTTTAAACAAGGAAAAGCTAGAAGCATGCTTTTGAGAATTTCATCTATAGATGATTTATTTATTTGGTTAGATGGGCAGGAAAGTAATTAATTTCAGGTGTCGAACAACTATAAAGTGATAAAGCCGGAGGTAAAAACTCTGGTTTTTTATATAGTTATTTTTCATAAAAATTCAAGTAAATTTAGCTTGATTAAAAACAGCTAATTTCCACCCACTCAACTAAAAAACTTCTCCACGCATCTCACAAATATTTCCACACCCATTCCCAACGCCGTTTCGTCAAAATCAAACCGGGGATGATGATGAGGATACGCCAAATCTTTCTCAGGATTCGCAGAACCTAAAAAGAAATAGCAACCAGGAACCTCTTGCAAGAAAAATGACATATCCTCGGCAGCCATAGTTTGGCATTCTGGCACAATACCCAACGGGGTTTCTACCACTTCTTCTGCTACAGTTCGCACCAATTTTGCCATCTTCATATCATTAATTACTGGTGGATAAAGTGCCCAGTATTCTAAGTCATAACTCGCACCATAACTTTGACAAATTCCAGCAATAATCTGCTCCACACGCTGGTTGAAAAAGCCTTTCAAACTTGGATTGAAATACCTGATAGTGGCACTCATTCTCGCTGTATCAGCAATCACATTTCGCTTAGTTCCAGCGTGGAGTTCGCCCACTGTCACTACAGCTGAATCAATGGGATTCACATTCCGAGCGACAATGGTTTGCAAGGCATTTACAATTTGGGCAGCAACTACAACTGAATCCACCGTTTGATGGGGTAATGCGCCGTGTCCACCTTTGCCTAAAATTTTGCAGTTAAAGCACTCCACAGCTGCCATCAACGCCCCAGCCCGCACACCCACTGTTCCTAAGGGCAAATTATTCCACAAGTGCAAACCAATAATTGCGTCAACATCAGGATTTTTCAGAACTCCAGCTTCAATCATTGGCTTTGCGCCACCGGGTGATTCTTCTGCTGGCTGGAAGATAATTTTCACTGTACCGGAGAAGTCTTGGCGATGCTGTTGGAGATAGTAAGCTGTACCTAATGCGATCGCAGTATGTCCATCATGTCCACAAGCGTGCATCACTCCATCATGCTGCGATTTATAGGGCACTTCGTTGAGTTCTTGGATTGGCAAAGCATCCATATCCGCCCGAATCGCTAAAACTTGGGGAGTAGGGAGTGGGCTTGCCGTGAGCGTAGCCGAACGGGAGTGGGGAATGGGGGGTTTGTTACCGTTGATGGTTGCAACAATTCCAGTGTGAGCAATGCCGATTTGGTGGCTAATTCCCCACTCTTGCAACTTTTGTGAGACAAACTCAGCCGTCAGTTTTTCTTGAAAACCCAACTCTGGTTGTTGATGCAATCGCCGCCGCCACTCTACCAATTGTGGTTGCAATGAGCGAATTGCCAGCCGGATGCGAGATAGATCAACAGAAGAGGAATTGGGAAAGGTGGAAACCATTATAAAGACAAGCTAGTTTAAGTACAGCTAACTTAGGCAGCTAACTTAATTTATTGTAAGGAATGGGACATGGAACATGAGAAGAAAATTAATCGTGATTAATATCCCGCCCAGAACTGAAGTTCCGGGCTAATAGCTTAAGTCCACTCAAGTGGACTAAAATTTTTGCTTTTACACTGCAATCACTGTTTGAATCCAGAATTCCCGCAATTCAATTGCGGGGAGTGCTTAAAATCTTATATTTAGTCCTCTTGAGAGGACTTTAGCTATTAGCCTTGGAATTTATTCCAAGGCGGGATGGCAACGAAGCGAAGATTTATAAAGATGTTGGTAATGCCCAATTTAAACTGTCAGCGTTTCCCAATCTAAATCTGATGCTACTTGAGCAAGTTTATCTAAATCAGTCAGGTTATCTAAATAGGGTAAGTAGCCTAAAACTGGTGTGTTAGTAAGTGATTGAATCAATTGGGATGGTGTCCAGTCGGCTATTTCTGCATCTGTTCGGGGTTGGACGCAGTTGAGAACAATGCCTTTGAGATTAATGCGCGATTGTCTAGCTAATGCTACGTTCGCCACTGCTTGAGCGATCGCACCCAATCTCACAGGTACTACTAATACCGTTGGTAAACGCCATTCTGCTGCTAAATCTGCCACCGTTAACTCATCAGTTATCGGCGAACCTAAACCACCCAAGGCTTCTACAAGCACAAAATCACGTTGCGATCGCAATTTAGATAAAGCTTGCCAAACTACTGCTAAATCTACTTGGCGATTTTCTCGTGCTGCTGCGATGGGAGGGGCGAGAGGTGCTTGAAAGTACAAGGGTGTAATTTCTTCAGCAGATTGTTCTAGTGTAAATAGCTTTTGATACCACTCGCGATCGCCAATTCCCGATTGAATTGGTTTCATGATTCCCCAGCTACGCTGCGGGTAATATTTTTGCCAATAGGCTGCTAACGCTGTTGTTAAAACAGTTTTACCAGCTTCGGTATCAGTTCCAGTAATCAGTAGTGTGTTTAACATTAATTTCTTTGGCCAGAAAATGGTTGTGTTCCATCAGCTGGCGGAAAACTTGGCGTTTCACCAGTGGTCGGAATTGGGGTAGGTGTCTCTGTCGGAATTGGGAAGGGTGTTTCTGTTGGAATTGGGGTAGGTGTTTCTGTAAAAATTGGGGTGGGTATCTCTGTTGGAATTGGGAAGGGTGTTTCTGTTGGAATTGGGAGAGGTATTTCTGTTGGAATTGGGAAGGGTGTCTCTGTCGGAATTGGGGTAGGTATCTCTGTTGGTGTTGCTTGGACTGATGTTTCCAATGCAACATTGAGATTGTAATTGCTTTCGGCAACTCCTGGAACCAGTGTTAACTCAATAGTATATCTACCAGTAGCCAGCAATGTGCCTTTATATGATGTTACTTGTTGGACATCCTGATCAATTGGTTGTTGATTGGGACTGAAAACTGTTAGCAAAACGCTGCTTCCTGGGTCAAGAAACGTAGTTAAATTGTCACCTTCCTGCCCAAAAAAAGTATACCTGATGATTTGATTTGTTTTGAGAGTATCTGCAACCGTGGTTGGGTTAGATGTTCTCAGATTGAGCCGCCTACTAGATACAATAGGTTCTTCGGGGGCGGGTGTGGATGTGAATGTAGTACCACCAGAAATAACTGGTGAAGGGAAATTTTGTGGAAGTGTCGCAGTTGGCGATGGTTTTGACTGACTGCGGATGGAACTTACCAGTGCCCAAGAACCGAATCCGGCTATGATCACTACAGCAGTTGCAATTGCTGCGATCGCTAACGGATTATCCAAGAGTGAATTAGGGGAACTTGCTGGAATTACAGGATCGGGTTGTTTCTTGGGCGAAGCTGCTGCTGGTACTGAGTTAGGAGGGCGACCAACAGCTATTGTCTGCAAATTAGACGCATTCAGGGAAGGAAGACCAACTTGCTCTAAAGGTTGTAGTGCTTGAGATACACTAGCAGCACTTTGGTAGCGATCGCTCGGTATATGATTCAACATTCGATTCAACACTACAGCAAATCGCGGACTCACTTTTACCCATCGCTGCCAATTCCAAGTTAGTTGGTTTTCGTCAAATAGATCCCTTGGTTCTTTACCAGTCAGCAAAACAATTGCACTCACTGCTAATGCATACAAATCACTACTAGGATAAGCTCCCCCTGTTTGCATTTGTTCACTAGGAGAGTAGCCTAATTTTCCCACGGTGGTTTCTGGCATTGCACTCTCTGGCGATCGTAAACGCGTTGCCAGTTCTTTTACCACCCCAAAGTCAATTAAGACAGGTTTAGCATCACTATCTCGCAAAATAATATTTTCTGGGGAGATATCTCGGTGAATAATCCCTCGACTGTGAATATGCTCTAAAACAGGCAACAACAACTTGATCAACTGCAATACTTCAGCCTCTGTGAAGGTTCGACCTACAGCTTGGCGTTCAGCCAGCAGAGTTTGGTACGTTTGACCTGCAACGTAGTCCTCCACCAAAAATAAACGTTGGTCTTGCTCAAATCTTTCCCGAAATTTAGGAACTTGTGGGTGTTCAATTTGATACAAAATGGCAGCTTCTCGGTGAAAAAGCTCTTGTGCCTTCTCCCAAGCTAAAGCCTCCGTTGCTGTTGAAATCAATTCCTTGATCGCGCAAAGTTCGTTAAAACGCCTTTGGTCTTCTGCCAAATAGGTTCTACCAAATCCTCCTTGTCCGAGAATTTGAATTATGCGATAACGGTTTTGCAAGACAGTGCCAACTGTAATGGGTGGTTGCATGATCGAATGATTGAGTGTAGTAGCAACTGAGGAGGAAGTCACCCACAAAGATTAAGTCCAAGAGGCAACACAGTTACATGCAGCGATATTTTATCTTACCTAATGGGTATATTCCCAGTTAAGAGTATACGCATCACGCTTCCAAGGTCTTATGCAACTCTAGGAACTGTCTACAGCAATATTCGCTATCTGGGGCGCGGCACATCAATAGACATCTGGTGAAAATGAATTGTTTTGACGTTGCAATGCAACGTCTCTACAAGGGTTTCAGGTAACGCATAATTAATTTCTGGAGATGTCTAATAAAGAGACAGCAAGTAGGGGAATCTTTGGCTACTTGGAATTACTGCCAGCCATGCGCCAGAACCCACGGGCGTGAGCGTTTGTTTAAATACCCCTATTTTGAAATTTTATTATGTGAATTACAACTTAAAATTAAATCTGCTAGTTTATTTATTGCTAGTATCATAGAATATAATAAGATACATAATGAACACTTAGCCCAGAATATTCTCCTGTCTAAGAACAAACTTCAATATCACTTATAGTTGTAAATGCTTTGCTGTCAGTTAGAAATGAGGTATTTAGAAGAAGCAATCTATCAGACCCATCTTTGAAAGATTGGGGTTATTTACCTCAACCCAAAAAATTTGAACTATAAATCTAGTGGACGGAGTAAATGTCCGTTAAGCTATCAATAGTTTGCTTGCCAAGAAAATTAGACAGTTAGTGAATGATAATTTTATGGAAAAATGTTTAAATTTTGTATGGAAGCTTTAACAAAACTCACAGATGTTTTTTTAGGCGATTTCTCAGTTAAATCTATTAAATCTCTAATGATAATATTGCTATGAATGCACATAAAGGATCTGCTGTGCTCAGTTCTGCAACTTTCAAAGTGCAACCATCAGCAACAGGACTAACCGATAATCATCGCCTGCGGCTGTTTTCTGGCTCTGCCAATATCCAACTGTCTCAAGAAGTTGCTCGTTATGTGGGCATGGACTTGGGCCCAATGATTCGCAAAAGATTTGCGGATGGAGAACTTTACGTTCAAATTCAAGAATCGATTCGGGGTTGTGATGTCTATTTAATCCAGCCATGTTGTCAACCCGTGAACGATCATTTGATGGAATTATTGATTATGGTTGACGCCTGTCGCCGAGCTTCTGCGCGACAGGTAACAGCCGTAATTCCCTACTATGGCTATGCCCGTGCCGATCGCAAAACGGCAGGGAGAGAGTCAATAACGGCCAAGCTAGTTGCTAACTTGATCACCGAAGCAGGTGCTAACCGCGTTCTAGCAATGGATTTACACTCGGCTCAAATTCAAGGCTATTTCGATATACCCTTTGACCATGTTTACGGTTCACCAGTATTGCTGGATTATCTAGCAAGCAAAGAACTGCCCGATCTTGTGGTTGTTTCCCCCGATGTTGGTGGTGTAGCGCGAGCCAGAGCATTTGCCAAAAAACTGAATGATGCCCCACTGGCAATTATTGACAAACGTCGTCATGCACATAATGTTGCAGAAGTGTTAAATATTATCGGCGATGTTAAAGGCAAAACAGCAGTGTTGGTGGATGACATGATTGATACTGGAGGCACGATCGCAGAAGGAGCGCGATTACTGCGTGAAGAAGGAGCGCGTCAGGTATACGCCTGTGCAACTCATGCAGTTTTCTCTCCACCAGCGATGCAGCGATTGTCCAGTGGTTTATTTGAGGAAGTCATTGTCACCAATACGATCCCCATACCAGAAAGCAATCGTTTTCCCCAACTAGTGGTGCTGTCAGTAGCTAATCTCTTAGGAGAAACTATCTGGCGGATTCATGAAGATACTTCAGTCAGTAGTATGTTTCGCTAGACTGTCATTCGTGTTATAAGCATCAATTACCCGCACTGACCCCCTTGATAGGGTAAGTGCGGGTTTTTAGTAATAATTTATCTGTTAAGGCAGGCAGGGGAGGCAGAGGGAGAGAAAAAAGCTTAACTGAACTTTAAAAATTAATCCGACGATAGATTTCAGTCAGGGGAATTTCTACGTTTAAGCTGTGCAGAACCATCACCCGCTCAAGGTGAGAGTGAACCTGCCAGAGCCAGCGATCGTTACTGTTACGATCCAAGTTGTGATACTGCTCAATGTAAGGTTCAGTTTGGCTCACAAGCAGATATTCACAAAAGCTGGTAAGAGAGCGATACTTTCTGAACTTGTCGCCTCGATCATAAGCTTCGGTAGAGGGCGATAAAACTTCGACAATAAGTATTGGATTGAGAATTTCATCATTGCGTACACCATTGAACTCTGGTTCGCCATTCACAACCATCAAATCGGTATAAGTACCACACTGATATTCAGGAATCCAAACTCGCAAGTCGCTATTATACAAACGAAAATTGGTGTCTCTGAGCAAAAAGCCTAAGTAAATTAATAAGTTGCTGGCGATTGCACTGTGGGCTTCAGAACCTCCCGACATAGTAATAATCTCTCCGTTGCGGTATTCATGGCGTTCTAAGTTGGTTTCTTCCATAGCCCGATACTCGTCTAACGTAAGGCGAGTTGTTATTACATTTGGGGGACTGCTTTGAGCAAATACCACAATCAGACCTCTTGAATAATTACTTATAAAACTATTTTCAGCAACGAGAGGAAGAATTGCCATCATGAGATTGGGAATTTATTCCGAGGCGGGATAGAAACGCAGTGCGAGATTTATTAATTCAAGATATGCCTTACCGATACAACCAAACTCGAAGTAGTGAAAGCAACTGCTCAGTATCTACAGGTTTGGTGATGTAGTCAGAGGCTCCAGCTTCGATGCACTTTTCGCGATCGCCTGGCATGGCTTTAGCAGTTAAAGCAATTATTGGTAATGAGCGAAACTGTTGTTGCTGACGGATGGCGCGGGTGGTTTCGTAACCATCCATTTCCGGCATCATAATGTCCATCAAAACTATATTAATGTCAGGATTAGTTTGCAGCCTTTCTATGCCATCTCTGCCATTTTCGGCAAACAGCACTTGCATTTGATAGCTTTCTAAAAAGCTGGTGAGGGCAAAAATATTTCGGAGGTCATCATCTACAATCAAAATTGTCCGATTAGCTAGCACCGGGTCACTTTGGTGTAGTTGCTCTAGCATTTGCCGCTTTGGTGGTGGCAAATTTGCTTGCACCCGATGCAAAAACAGAGCAGTTTCGTCTAACAACCGCTCTGGCGATCGCACATTTTTAATGATAATTGTCTCTGCTAGTCCTCGCAGTTGAGTTTCTTCTTGTCGGCTGAGTTCTTTGCCGGTGTAAACGATGATTGGTAGTTTCAAAAGCCTGGGTTCTTGCTTTATTTGCTCAATTAGTGTAAAGCCACTCATATCGGGCAGACCGAGATCCAGTACCATACAATCAAAGTGATGCGATCGCAAAATCGAGAGGGCTTCTGCTCCCGTACCCACTGCTGTACTGTGGACATCGCCATTACCGATCAGTTCGATAATACTTTGGGCTTGTACGGGGTCATCTTCTACGATTAAGAGATTTTTTACCTGACGCTCAATAAAGCCTTTAATTTCTGTCAATACTTGAGTTAGCGCTTCTGGAGAGACGGGTTTTTGGAGATAGGTAATCGCTCCTAGCTGTAATCCCCGTTGCTGTCTTTCGTCAACAGAAAGTATATGTACTGGTATATGTCTAGTGTCTGGCTTATGCTTTAGACGATCCAGCACCGTCCAACCATCCATCTCTGGCATGTGGATATCTAGCATAATCGCATTGGGCTTAAACTGTTGCGCTAGTGCTAGACCTTGTTTGCTCTGTAAAGCAACAATGGTTTTAAAGCCCTGCTCACGGGCCATATCTAGTAAGATGCGGGCAAATTTATCGTCATCTTCGATAATTAGCAAAATGCGATCGCCCGGTTGAATGATTTCCCGGTCATCTGGGATATCGTTTGGGAAAGTGGTAAGTGCTTTCACTGATGGAGAGGTATCCACATCTGTAGGTTTGTTTTCGACCATTGGCACTTCTTTTATGGCCGATGCTGTGCGGATAGAGGTGGTAGGCTGAGGGGATAGTGAGCTAAAAGTATTTTTACCATTCTTTTCCTGTCGCCTAGGCAAGTAGAAGGTGAAAGTGCTTCCCTGTCCTGGTTGGCTGACTACTTCAATTCTGCCGCCCAACAATTGAGCTAATTCGCGGCTGATGGACAAGCCCAAACCAGTTCCCCCGTACTTGCGGCTGGTTGTGCCGTCTGCCTGTTGAAATGCCTCGAAAATAATCTTCTGTTTTTCGGTTGGAATGCCTATACCCGTGTCGCTAACAGCAAAAGCAATCATGGGATTATCTGCTGCGGCTACCTCATCTGCCATGCTAATTTGTAACTTTACGCCTCCCTGTTCCGTAAATTTAAAGGCGTTAGCTAGGAGATTTTTCAGCACTTGTTGCAGACGTTTGGAGTCGTTAAAAATTGTCGGGGGTAACTTCTCATCCAGTTCAACAATAAAGCTGAGTTCTTTATTGTGGGCAAGTTGCCGGAAAGTCTGTTCTAGAGATGTCTGCAAATCTGTAAAAGCAATTTGCTCAATATCGAGCAACATAGTACCCGACTCAATTTTTGCCAAATCTAGAATGTCATTGATCAATTCCAGCAAATCAGTGCCAGCCGAGTAAATAGTCCGGCTGTACTCTACCTGTTTGTCGGTCAAGTTGTTCAGAGAGTTATCTGCTAGCAGCCTTGCTAAAATTAACAAGCTATTTAGCGGTGTCCGTAACTCGTGGGACATATTTGCGAGAAATTCCGACTTATATTTGGAAGACAACGCCAGTTGTTCAGCTTTTTCTTCCAAAGACTTCCTCGCCCGCTCAACTTCCTGGTTCTTGCGGGCAACTTCCCGATTTTGAACTTCTAATAATTCTGCCTTTTCTTCTAGCTCTTCATTTAGTTGCTGTAATTCCTCGTTAGACTGCTTGACAAGAAATTGCGATTCCTCCAACTCGTGCGCCTGTTCTTCGAGGCGTTGATTGCTCTGCTGTAGTTCTTCTTGCTGGCTTTGCAGTTCCTCTGTTAAAGCAACAGACTCTTCAAGTAGTCGCTGAGTTTGCAATTGTGAGGCGATGTTATTTAAAAATACACCCAGAATTTCACTTAATTGCTCCAAAAATTTCAGATGCAGATGGCTGAAAGGCACAAAAGAGGCCAGTTCAATTACAGCACTCACTTGCGTCTCAAATAGTATAGGCAAGACAATAATATTCAGCGGTGGAGCTTCTCCCAAGCCGGAACTGATACGGATATAGTCACTAGGAACTTCTGTTAGCAAGATTCTTTGTTTTTCTAAGGCGCATTGTCCCACCAGTCCCTCGCCTAAGCGAAACTGATTTGCCAGATTTTTTCGCTCTTTATAAGCATAACTACTCAACAACTTCAGTACAGGCTCGTCGTTTATGGAGTCCATCACATAAAAAACGCCCTGTGATGCCCCAACTAGTGGTGCTAGATTTGACAAAATCAGGCGAGATGCAGTTTCTAGATTTCGATGCCCTTGGAGCATCTGGGTAAATTCAGCCAAATTAGACTTTAGCCAGTTTTGCTCGTCATTTTTTTGATTTGTATTTTGCAGATTAACGATCATCTGGTTGAAGGTACGCGTCAATACACCAATTTCATCCTGGCGATCGCTATCTGGTAAACTCACCGATAAATCCCCATCCGCCATTCTTTCTGCCAAATCAGAAACTTGCTTCAGCGGTACTGAGATATGTCTGGTCAGGGCGAATCCGATCAAAGCTAAAATCAAAGAAAATAAGGGAATGCTGTAGACAATGCTGGCGATCGTTTTTTGACCAGCTACTTGTGCTCTTTGAGAGCGCTGTTTCAGCAGGGCATTCTCCTCAGTTTTCATTGCTTGGATAAGTTTCTGGATATTATCCATCATCTGCTTACCCTGATCTGTCAGGACAGCGTTCTGGGAAGCTTCTAAGCCCTGCCTTTGCCGTAGATCAATGACATTTTTCATGACAGCCATTCTCTCGTTTAGTAGTGGCTGCAAAATATCAAGGCGATTTTGTTGATTGGGGTTATCTGCCGTTAACTTCTGAAGTTCTTTGACTTTTTGATTTAATACTTGAATGGCAGCGTTATAAGGTTCTAAATAGCGCTGTTCTCCAGTAATAATGTAACCGCGTTGCCCTGTCTCAGCATTTGTCAGTTGTAAATTGAGTTCTTCAAGTTGACTTAATACCTCGTAGGTATGGCTTTCTTGGCGCGAATTTTCAATTAGCTCATTGGTGCTTTGGTAGGAGATTAGACCAATAATGGTCAGAGTTGCCAAACTCAGGGCAAAACTAATTCCAATTTTGGTTCCAATCTTCAGGCTTTTCAACATTATTCCAGGCAGTTATTCAAATGTTTGATATTTTTTGCACTATTTGAATTATTTTTTTTAATCTACAAATTTATAGGATTTAATTTACATGGTATATATCTATTTTTTTATATTACGAATTAAATCATATTACTTCCATCCTAATTTCTAAATATATTTAACGTTTTTTCAAAATACTTATCAATTAATATAACTTTCTAAATATTTGATTAACTAATTTAATATTAAACCTTCAGATAGTATAACTTCTTTCAAAAGGAGCAGCAACTCTTTTTCTTAATTGAATCTTGTGGTGGATAATTAAATACTTGTTCTTAGATTATAAATTTAATAACAGACTTTAACTGAACAATGGTGGTTTTTATGAATGCGGTAGTTGACCTAAGAAGACCAAAGTTCTGCAAAGGACAAAAGGTAGAATTTATCGGTGGATTGGGAACCATAATACAATATTGTCTTAACTCTGGTTACTGGTCGTATCTTGTAGAAATGGAAATGGGTTTAGAGCCAGAAATGGGTAGGATTGGTTATGAAACTACAATTTTACTATTTGAAACAGATATTATCTTACCCCAAGACGAGCCTGTTATAGCTTAGATTTCAGCTTTAGGTGATCTTTTTAGCAAAAATTTATTCTAGGGTATTAAGCAATTTAACGAGCACTCAATATTTTCTTGTGATGGTTAAATAGCTTTTAGGGCTGACAAAAGGCTACTACTGCTATGCAAATATATTGAATTTGTAGAGTTCTTAACTCTCTAGAGAAGCGCAATGTAAAGTACTATTATAAAAATAATAATACCTATGCTAATAAATGCGTTTTATTGATTTGAATAAATGGGTTACTTTCGCCCTACTTGACTGGATAGTAATAGAGCAAGTGGATATCAAAGCTTAAGCTTATTCAATCAAAACTTATATAAATAATCAAAAAAAGATAAATTTTTCAAAATAAACGGTATTTTAGTAAAAAAATAATTATAATTATATTCAGATAAATATGCAATTTTTAGGATAAATAATATACTTTCCTAAAAACTTTGGGGATCAATATAATTTTGATATTGCATCAAACCTCTTAAGATTTAATTTTGACGTTTAACTAACGCTCATGGAAAAGGTCTGATGAAAATCAGTTCTTAACCCAAGCCTATTGACTAATAACTTGGCGATCGCTTCTAGTTGCATTACCTACAGATTGGCTATAAATACGAAAATTTTGAATTTTGTTACTCTCTAAAATAGCTTTTGCACCTGCCATGTAGATATCAGTACTATTTAGGATTAATAAGTAATTACCAAGGGTTACTTGATGTTCATAATCTCTAGCTAGATCAGTAGAAATTCCTAAAGTAGTGTAGTTATCTTTAGAACTGCTGATATTTACCTCAGTAATACCATCCAGCGTGCTTGTATCCTTAGCAATCACCAAGACTTGTCTCATAGGAAAACCAGCTGTTTTTAATTCAGTAAGTGCTCTTTCTATGTCTTGGCGCGTCGAAAAAATACCAAGTGCATTTTTATAGCGGCTATTTGGGGTCAAGTATGGCTCATAAGTACCCCATTGTTGAATATCACGGCGATTAAAAACCCTTTTAGCAACACGAATTTCTATGTCTATGCCGCTTACTATCACTAAATAGTAACCTTTATAAACTAGATCGCTGTAATTTTGTGCTTGCTCTTGAGGAATTCCTAAACTTAGTAACACACAATGCAAACCACTTGTGGCTGCATTGATCGCATCATCTGCTAAAGTGGTAGCGATCGCAGTTGCTTCTGCTCCGGCTAGGATGACTCGGCCCATACCAGGAATTGCCCAGAGGACTAAACCGACTAATAAACCAGTAACGCCATGTAAAGCACCACTAATAACGGCTCCACCAGTATCTTCTGAGAATGTATTGCTAGTGTCCTCTTTAACATCAACACCAGCAATATCACTTTGTTCTTCTACATCCCGTGCAATTACAGAAACTTTGTGCATTGGAAAATTAGAAGCATTTAGTTCCTGAAGTACCAATTGTGCATCGGAAGACTTAGCGAAAACTCCTATAGTTTTTCGCTCTTTTTCTAACGTCATTTTATCGGTTTGTTGCAGATTGAAGGGATTCCCAAGAGTGTTAGCTAATTTCAGAAAATTACACAGCTCGGCGAGTTAGTAAACCCCAAAGGAAAATTAGTAGCATAGCGCCAAGAACGGCAAATAAAATACTTCCAAGGGATAAAGCTCCTACAGATGCGGCGGCTGCCGAACCACTTCCTAGTAAAGCTTGGCCTAAATAACCCCCAACTACGGCTCCAAGAATTCCTAAGACAATAGTGGAGAGAATACCGCCACCTTGAGTTCCTGGATAAAATAACTTAGCTAACGCACCTGCAATTAGACCTAAAACCAGCCAAGCAATAATGTTACCCATAAAATTTCTCCTTCCGTGAGAATCTGTTTTGTTTGCTTTTGACTATTTCATATTAAAGTTTGTCTACAAAATTCCTGATCTATCTAGAGAACTAATATCAAAAATCTTTAGATATCATTTGAATATTCACCAGCTAGTCTTTGAGGATGAATATATAGCAATACTAAATGAGATTGTGAAATTAGTCGTGGAGGTAGGCAATAGGGCACAGGCAATAGATTTTTTTTCCGAATGGTTTGAGATTGCTATAGAACTCATATTTGATTGCGTGCGTGAAAAAACTCTGTACAGAGCAAAAAGCCTTCTTGTCTATTGCCGACGCTCGCGGTATCTTGCCTGCCCACGGAAATCAGTATGTCTACGCCACGCTGCGCGAACAAAATTCAAAACTGATAATTCTGTAGATTTAATTATTTACAGAAGGCAAATAAAAAATTGAATTTATGATTTTATAAAAGCTGTATTAGCGTTTCAAGTGTCAAGAATCGATAACTAAGGAAAGAGCTAATTGATAGAGTTGGCGACGGGGAAGAGAAGTAAATTTTGCTAACTGACGACTAGCTTGCGATCGCGATATCCCTTGACTAATTAACTGTTTCAATTCAGCTTTTAATTCTTCCTCTGTCAGTTGAGGCTGACTGGCTGGAATTCCCGCCACTACTAATGTATATTCACCTTGGGGTTCTCGTTGGCTGTAGTGAGCGATCGCTTCGGCAATTGTTCCCCGCCAAAATTCCTCATACAATTTAGTTAACTCTCGTCCCAACACAATTTGGCGATCGTTTCCCCAAACTTTTGCTAAGTCTTGCAAAGTATCTCGCAACCGGTGAGGCGATTCGTAGAAAATCAATGTGCGAGATTCTGTTTGCAGAGATTCTAAATGTTCTTGTCTCTGTTGACTTTTAGCTGGAAGAAAACCTTCAAAGACAAACCGATCTGTTGGTAATCCAGCTGCACTCAAAGCGGTAATTGCTGCACTAGCGCCAGGAATAGGAACTACTGGAATTCCCGCCTCAATACAGGCTTTCACCAGTTCATATCCAGGATCGGAAATTCCTGGCATCCCGGCATCACTCACAAGAGCGATCGCTTTATTGTTAACTAAATGCTCTAATAATTCTGGGATGCGGCTGGTACGATTATGTTCGTGGTAACTCATCTGGGGAGTTTTAACTTGAAAATGCTGTAGCAGTTTCCCCGTATGTCGCGTGTCTTCCGCAGCAATGATATCCACAGTCTGCAAAATTCGCACTGCCCGAAAGGTTATATCTTCCAGGTTGCCAATTGGTGTGCCGACAACGTAAAGTGTTCCTGGTTTTGGATCGGTTTGCATGAGCAATAATTAGGAGTTTGTAGAGACGCGATTCATCGCGTCTATGCAAGAGAGACAGGAGAGACGCAATTCGTCGCATCTTTACAAGGAATTACGAATATATATGAGAAATGGATAATCTAAAATCCAAAATTCAAAATCCAAAATCGCATAGTGGGTTATTTGTAGGTTTAGTAACCTTAGATTTGATTTACCTTGCTGACTCTGCTCCTAAGAATAATCAGAAGATTGTCGCTACTGACTATACTGTAGCGGCAGGGGGCCCAGCAACAAACGCATCTGTAACTTTCAATTATTTAGGTAATCAAGCTACCGTCTTGGGTGTAGTCGGTTCTCACCCAATAACGCAGCTAATTCGAGGTGATTTGGCAAATTACAAAATTGCGATCGCAGACCTTGAGCCTACCACTGATTTAGCACCGCCTGTCTCCTCAATCATTGTTACTCAAGCTACGGGTGAACGAGCTGTAGTTTCCATCAATGCTGTCAAAACTCAAGCCAAAAGCGCATCTATCCCGCCAGATATTTTACAAAATGTCAATATCGTACTGATTGATGGACATCAGATAGCGGTTAGTTATTCCATAGCCCAAATGGCTAAAGCTAAGAATATCCCAGTAGTAATTGATGGTGGTAGTTGGAAACCTGGATTTGAGCAAATTCTGCCGTTTGTAGATTACGCCATCTGTTCGGCTAATTTTTATCCCCCCAACTGCCAAAATGAAGAAGACGTTTTTAGCTATCTGGGCGGATTTGATATTCCTCACATCGCCATTACCCACGGACAAAAACCAATTGAATACTTGAGTTGCACCAAAACTGGTATCGTAGAGGTTCCGCAAATTCAAGCGGTTGATACGTTAGGGGCTGGAGATATTTTCCACGGTGCTTTCTGTGATTACATTTTAAGAGAAAGTTTTACTGATGCACTGGCACTGGCAGCTAATATTGCAGCTGATTCCTGTAAATTTTTTGGCACTCGGCGTTGGATGGATTTAAGATAATTCGTAATTCGTAATTCGTAATTCGTAATTCGTAATTAGTTAAACTAAGTATCGCTGTGCGCCCCTAATCAGGTTATACATATTTTTTAGATCAGGCCAAGTTTAATGAAAGACTTAAAAGAAATATTAGCGATCGCTCGTGAGGTAGGTTGGCAAGCAGCAGATATACTGCGATCGTATTATCATGGCACTGCAAAAGATCCTAACTTAGAAGTCCAATATAAACAGAATGAGCCTGTTACCGTTGCCGATGTAGCTGTGAGTCAATATATTTTACAGAAGCTACAAGCAGCTTTGGGTAACGAAGATTTTGCTTACATCAGTGAAGAAACTTACCAATCATCAAGTAATGGCGCAAAGCCTTCCACCCCTTGGGTATGGATAATTGATCCTTTGGATGGCACACGAGATTTTATCGAAAAAACTGGAGACTATGCAGTTCACATTGCTTTAGTCAAGGAAACACGCCCAGTATTGGCAGTGGTGGCAGTACCAGAAGCTCAAAAGTTGTATTACGCTACTAAAGGCGGGGGCACATTTGTAGAAACCCGTGATGGATCTGTTCCTTTACAAGTGTCGTTAGGTAAACGAATTGAGGATTTAACCTTAGTCGTTAGCCGTTCTCATCGCAACCAACGCTTAGATTACTTACTACAAAACTTACCCTGTCAAAATCATAAATCTGTGGGTAGTGTAGGCTGTAAAATCGCCACCATTGTTGAGCAACAGGCAGATATCTACATTTCCCTTTCCGGCAAGTCTGCACCCAAAGACTGGGATATGGCAGCACCAGAACTGATTTTGACAGAAGCTGGTGGTAAATTTACCCACTTCGACGGCACTCCGTTGCAGTATAACACCGGTGATATCAATCAATGGGGAGGTTTGCTAGCTAGTAACGGTGAATATCACGAGGTGCTGTGTAAGGAAGCAGAAAGGATTTTAGCGCAGTTCGAGCATAGGTAAAATCAGAGACATTTGGGAATGAATATTTCTCAATTTGCTTTTAAGACAGTTAGTCATGTTATGATTAGCCCCAACCCTGATAATAATCTTTAGCCCTTGGTTTAGAGCTTAATTTTCAAAGCACTAACTACCCGGGCGATTGCGATTTGATGTTAAAAGTGTAACTTTTATAGTACAAGCAACAAAAGCCAGTCTTTGGAAAGTCTACAAACCTATCCTAAAGGTTTGATTTGTGAATAAATAAAATTCACTATAAGACAATATTCAAAGGCTGAATGCTGTGCTACACTCATGGACATAAAGATTATTTTCGGTTGAGTAACTCGTTTTGATTTCTAAAAAGCGTCTCTCCGAATTTCAATCTCTACACTCCCTGAATTCGGAGATTTCTATGTCAATCTATGTCGGAAACCTGTCCTATCAGGTTACAGAAGAAGACCTAAAGCAGGCCTTTGCAGAATACGGAAAAGTAAATCGTGTTCAACTACCCACAGATCGGGAAACAGGCCGGCCTCGTGGGTTCGCTTTTGTGGAAATGGAATCAGATACACAAGAACAAGCTGCCATTGATGCACTTGATGGTGCTGAGTGGATGGGACGCGATTTGAAAGTGAACAAAGCTAAACCTCGTGAGGAAAGAAGCAACTCCTCCGGTGGTAGCTGGGGTGGCGGTAATGCCCGCCGCAACAACAATCGCTACTAAATAGATTTGTGAACTACCCACACTTCTCTTCTCTGCGAGACGCTACGCGAGAGAGTAAGTGTGGGTTTTTGCCTTCAACGATAGATGGCTTTTTACCGTTCGGCTTATTCTTCGATTAATTTTTAATTAAAAAAGATAAAGTTTTTATTTAAACCTCACTCACAATAGAGCCGCAATAAAGCGTATTTCTAGCCAAAAGCTGGAAACAAGGGTTAGGTTTAATTTGATCCCAATGCACAGTTGTGATGTCCTACCTTGTACCTCATTCCACAAAATATAGTACAGCACGGCGTAAATAAACCACCCATTTCAAATCAATGCAACGCTTAGGCTGTATTAATTTTGACTTTTGACTTTTGACTTTTGACTTCCGCGCAGCGGTAATAGTTTGTTGAGTTACATTTGTGGAACTTACAGCAATATAAATGTATTCTTCCTATATACCCATAAAGTATTGTAGATATCCTTAGTCTGCAATCCTTAGCTTTAGATTTTTAAGAAAATGTTACGACTTTATCATTTATTACTAGGTTCTATTTTGCTAGTGTCAATACCGCTGGCAGCAAAATTTGTTCTTCCCCAATTTTCTCCACCTAAAGTAGTAAAGTACCCTGCCGTTGCAAAACTTCCCAACCCTAATGAGGGAAATATCTGGCAGAAAATCTTGGGAAATGCTCCTGCTCCAACTAACTGGCAAGTTGCTGCTTGCGAAGGAAATGCACCTCTGTTGTGTGTCTCTTCTAAAGGGAAACGTTTGGGTACAGTTGAGATTAACGTTTACCCATTAGCAAACAATGAGGATTTCCAAAAGAAACTTATAGCAGCTGGTATTATTAATACTTCGCAAGTCGACTACCAAAGTTCCCAATACCAAACCCAGGTATTACCACCACTCAAGGCTTGGGTTGCAGACCACTACGCTGCGTTTGCCAAAGATCGTCAGGGTGAATATGGAAAAGAGATTACTTTTTCAGCCTACCCACCGCAACCAGTACCTATTGGTAAGCTTCAGGGAATCCGCTATGGGTTTGCCGGACTCAAGCAACAAGGTGGAGTACAAGAGCAACATATCAGTCATGTTGCCTTTGATGGCAGTAAACTTTACGTAATTACCACTGCCTTTGACCCAGGTTCGCAAACAGGTAAGTTTGAGAACCTGGAAAACTTGGCTATTTTTCAACCTTACTTATATGCGATCGCAGCAGATTTGCGTTTACCCTAATTATTATGGGACATGGGGCATGGGGCATGGGGCATTGGAAGCCTTGAGGGTCTGAGGTGGATGAATGGAGTTCTAACTCTCCCCTGCTCCCCTGCTCCCTCTGCTCCCTCATCTCCCCACTCTGTATCAACCTAAATCTCTGCCACCGCCCGTTCAATCAAGCGACGTGCTAGAGTTTGCGTGCCGGTGTGTTCATAATAATTCGTTGCTACATCCAGGAACGCTGCGAGGTAGTCCAACTTGTCATCAGCAATATCGGCAAAACTTTGCAAGTGGTGGACAACCTTTTGTGGCGTTAAATTATTCGCAGAGACTAGTCCATTCATCCAACCTTTAACTGAGTCAAAGCTTTCGCCGATAAAGTTGAGCTTACTACCAGCATTGTTGCCTGGAATCACATCTTGGATGTTTTGGAAAGTCGAGTTTTTTTCTAATTCCTGTGGATTTGTTTGATTAAGCCCAGATATCGCTTTACTGATAAAGTCTGGGCCTAAAGGTATTAAACCATCAACACAAACTAATGCCACCATGCGGATGAGTGACTCACCACTATACTCACCTAAAGAGGCGACAAAATCCCCAATACTGTCTCCAGGAATGCCGTTAATTTGACAGAAAGCTACCAACTCAGCAACTAATTTCAATGTTAAATCGATGGTTTGGGCTTTATCAGGTTTAGGAGTGACAGAGTTTAAAAAACCCAACAAAGGAATTTTCTCACCAACTTTGTTAGCTAAAGCTGCTGCACCAAGCGCTTTATCTGTACCATCAACGGTTTGATATAACCACAAGGCTGTTTGGTATCCTTGGGATTTATCGTTGAATAAATAAATTGCTCGTTCACCAATTTGTTGAATTAAATCTTCATCGTCTTCACCAGTGACGGTCTTAATAGTGTTGACAAAGCCAACGGTATTTTGCCACTCTCCAGGAGCAACAAAATCGAGGGACTTCAACATAGAAATAGTCAAGCCACCAGTTGGCAATTGATCAACCAAATCAGCAATCGATTTGCTCACAAAAATCTCCTTATTTAGGTTTTATTATCTGAATATTCGTACTGCAAATCATTTCAGTTTAGCTAGACCATTAAGATTAAACTTTTCTAGCCAATCTGCGCGATCGCTAGCTGTAAATGACGGATCGCGGGAAAGTGCTTTTACTTGGTACTTTCCTACTAAAATTGCAGTTTGCGTCTTACCAACTTCTACTGCGGGATAACCGCCAATTTTTTTGGTACTATTCGAGAACTTTGCTGCTGCACTAGGTGTGCTGGTAGTATCAGAAATAGACAGCACCGCGATATCTTTACCGCCTTTTTTCAACTTCGCTTCCGCAAAGCCTTTTTTCTCTTGGGTATAGACGCGCTGGTAGCCATCACCCGCATTAGGGAAAAGTTTATTAAATTCGCTACCCTGAGTTGCAGTTTTAGCTACCGATTGACCGCTTTTTTGTTGAGTGCTATCTTTTTGCGCTTGGTCAAAACGTCCAGGTGCTTCTGGAGCACAGGCTGTTGTCAGTAACATAACTGACAGCAAAAAAGCAGCTACTACCCTCCGCCCACGATGTAAAATCATTCTTGACTTCTCCTTATACTTGAGCTTTGAGGCAATTATCTGCGCTGCTAGCAATTATTACCTGTAAAATTTACTTTTTGATAATTATTGCCTAAGTTCTAAATTATCGTGGTCTAGTTTTGATGCAACTCATTTTGCACTTCCAAAAAGTGTCCCAATGCAAAAACGCTCTCCTTTGCAGGAGAGCGTCTTTGAATTATAGACAATCGTGAAGATTGTATCTCAGATTATGATTAACCGTTGATAGCAGGAGCGCTGATTGCCACAGGAGCAACATCACCAGCAGCCAAATCTAAGGGGAAGTTGTGAGCGT
>NZ_JAYGHD010000051.1:0-23291 GCF_034932245.1 Nostoc sp. UHCC 0251 | reverse complement strand
CCTCTGCCTCCCCTGCTCCCCCTGCCTCCCCTGCCCCCCCCGCTCCCAATTACGCGGTGATACTACCAGAAACTAAAACTGCATGGAACTGAAAAATCACTGGTTGGCTGCAAACAAAGTTGCTTTACCACGACTACTACAGTGGGTGAATCTCCGACCAGAGGAGAGCGAACGTACACAGATAATGTTTGTTTTTTACACAACTGTATCTGTAGGATTGCGGTGGGCAGAGGACAGTACGGTGGCGCTGTTTTTGGATGAATATGGCACTAACCTACTGCCTTGGATGTATATTGCCAGTGCCGTAATGAGTGCAGGGCTAGTTTTTTTATACTCTTGGCTGCAAAAGATTTTTCCCTTACGCCGGGTGATTGTAGCGATCGCACCTTGCATGTTGATGCCATTAGTTCTATTAGTTGTATTACGTTGGGGAGCGCATTTTTCCTACCTGGCAGTGATTTCGGTATTTATGCTGCGGCTATGGGTAGATGCACTTTATGTAGTCAATGACCTCAACACTTCCATCGTCGCTAACCAAATATTTAACATTCGCGAGATTAAGCGGACTTACCCACTAGTGAGTAGTGGCCTTTTAGTAGCAGATGTAATCAGTGGCTTTAGTTTGCCTTGGCTATTGGAATACGCCACGCTGAATAAAATCATCCTCATCGCCTGTGTAGTGATTTTATTAGGATCGGGGATTCTATTCTATTTAACTCATCATTATCGAGCAGCTTTTCCTGAAACCCCACAAAGAATAATTCATGAAGAACAAGCTTCACGACAGCGTTTCATTAAAAGTCCGCTGAAGCGCTATGTTTGGCAATTGTTTGCCTTTGTGGGACTATTGCAAGTCATTGGATTGTTAATAGATTTCCAATATCTACGCGAACTCAAATCCAATTTGAGCGACCGAGAACTCGCCAGTTTCTTAGGTCTTTTTGGTGGCATGTTAGGACTGTGTGAGTTGTTGTTACAGTGGTTTATTTCCAGCCGACTCATCGAACGGATGGGGGTATTTTTCACAGCCACACTTTTACCAATCACCGTAGGCTTTTCACTACCAGGAGTGCTGCTATTTCTACATTTAATTCCAGCGATGCAATCGCAAAGCTTTTTTTTGGGTCTGATAGTTATCAAATTCTGCGATGAACTGCTGCGCTACACCTTTGTTATGAGTAGCGGCCCCATTCTTTACCAACCGATTCCAGAGGCAATTCGCAGCCGGATGCAGACTTTATCTGGTGGAACAGCCGAAGCGATCGCTACAGGTTTGACAGGAGCGCTAATTTTTGCAACTCTATTATTTTGTGGGCGGTTTGTACCCGTACCACTGCAAAAGTGGGTGTTAGTAGCAGAAACGATGCTGATAGCTGGCACTTGTTTAACAGTAGTTTGGGAATTGCGATCGCGTTATGTTGAACTGTTAGTCTTAAGTGTGGCGCGGGGTCACTTGAGCGCTACCAATGTGGGCTTAAAATTCTTTAAGCAAGGGGTAGTCAAAGCTTTAGCAGAAAAAGGCAGCGAGGCTGATAAACGTTCTTGTATTGAACTTTTGGCTCAAATTGACCCCCAAGGATCTGCGGAAGTTTTAGCGCCTCTATTACTCAAGTTAAGCCCAGATTTGCAGCGCCAAAGTTTGGAGGTAATGCTGATGGCAGGTGCAAATCCTGCTTATCTATCTGCCATCAGTCCTTTGTTAGAACAACCCCAAGATATTAACCCTGAAGTTTTCGCCCTAGCACTGCGCTACGTTTGGCTGGCTGAACCAAATCCCAATTTAAGCATCCTAGAAGAATACCTGAACCCCCGACAAAACTCACTCATCCGCGCTACCGCCGCCGCTTTAGTCTTACGCCAGGGAACACCCATGCAAAAGGTAGCTGCTACCAAAACCATGCGCCGGATGTTGACTCATAAGCAAGAACGGGAACGGGTGAATGGAGTTCGAGCGCTCAGAGAAGCAGTTTATTTGCAGGCGTTGCGGATTCACATCCCGAATTTATTACAAGATGAGTCGTTACGGGTGCGCTGTGCCGTATTGGAAATGATTGCAGCAACCCATTTAGAAGAGTATTATTCGGCACTGATTGCAGCACTTTATTACAAATCAACGCGCTGTACAGCAATGTCATCCCTAGTGCGACTGGAAAATGAAGCTATAGAAATGCTGTTGCGCTTGGCTACCAATATTTACAAACCAGAAGTAGTGCGGATGTACGCTTGGCGTACCATTGCTCAAATTGGTACGCAAGAGGCATTGGAGACTTTATGGGAAAACTTGGAAACATCTTGGGGTATAACTAGGGATCATATTCTTCGCAGCTTACTAAAAATACATAAACAACCAGGAATTACAGGTTTAGTGGATCGGTTTTATGAAAGTCGGGTAGAAAATTTAATTAAGCAGGAATTAAAGTTTTTAGGCGAGATTTACGCCGCATATATTGACTTCCAAACACTTTACGAAAAAGAAAAATATCAATCCAGTGAGAGGATGGTGATTGTCTCTGAATTACTGCAACGCGCCCTTTTAGAATTGGAATTGGATGTAAAAGAGCGGCTGCTACTGCTATTGAAACTGCTTTATTCACCAGAAAAGATGCAGGCAGCAGCATTTAATCTGCGATCGCTCTCAGTGGTAAACTTAGCGCGGGGGTTAGAAATCCTAGAGCATACCGTAACCTTGTCTTCAAAGTCTTTATTACTAAATATTTTAGACAACCGACCGGAACCAGAAAAATTGCAACATTTGGTAGAAGCCAAGCTCGTAGAATATGAGAGCATGGTAGTTAGCGATCGCCTCCACAGATTGCTGATGTTGGGTAACTTCCTTTCTGACTGGTGCCTAGCTTGCTGTTTTCATTTTGCTCAGGTGAGTCGCATCCGATTGACAAGTTCGGAGATTTTAGTGAGTTTACGTCATCCAACCGGTTTTGTTAGAGAAGCTGCGATCGCATATTTAAATATGGTTTCACATCGCGTCCTTTTGCAAATCCTCCCCCAGTTACAAAAAGATTCACATCCATTGGTGGCCGCTCAAGTTAAAGAGTTACTCGAAAAATACCAATTCAATCACTACAAATAAACCTAACTGCTTACAGAGTAAGACTGCTTCGGCAGCGTCAGTCATTGAAGGTCAAGTGTTTCCCCGCTCCTTCAGGACGATGAGTGTGTCAAATTCCCAGAAGTTGAAAGTATCTCTCGTCAAGCTACATTTCCATTCCTTTGCTAACTTGTAAAGTGGAATAGGAACTGGAAAAGAGCATCAAGAATATTCATGTACGTATTAATTGGTGGAGCCGGCTTAGTAGGCTTAAGTTTGGCGCAAAAACTAGTAGAATTGGGGCATACTGTTGCCGTAATTGACATTGACCCTATCGCTTGCCGCTATGCCCGTGAACAAGTAGGAGCAATGGCTTTTGAAGGCAGTGCTGTAAGTACAGAAGTATTGTTAGAAGCTGGGATTCGCAAAGCCGGCTCCTTGGCAGCAGTTCTCAGAAGTGATGCCTTAAACTTGGCAATGGTAACTCTTGCTAAACACTACGGTGTCACCCATATTTTGAGTCGAATGCGCCACCCCGATTTTGCCGAACCACTGCGGATAGCTGGAGCTAACCATATTATTAGTACTGTTGAATTATCAGTTTCAACAATGGTGAATGCCATCGAGTATCCGCAAGTGGAATCAATGATGCATTTTGAGCAAGGACAGATTGAGGTTCTGAAACTTGCCATCCCAAACAATTGCTATGTTGCTGGGCGTAGCGTTGCCGAAATCGCTCAAGATACCCGATTTCCTACTGGTTCGTTAATTATTGGCTATCAATCCCATCCTCATGAAGATTTGATAATTCCTAACGGCAGTACAATACTGGAACCTCATTCAACTGTGCTAATTGTGACTAAACCAGGATCTTTACATCAAGTCATTGATTTTATTGAACAAAGATGTTGAGCGCAATGCCTACCGAAACTCTTTATTAGGTGGGATTAGCTACACAGGTATAAAAAATGGGTGTAAATAGTTTTGATGAAACCATATCCATATATTTTAGCGATCGCTGTTATTTTTCTTGTATCTTGTCAATCAACAAATATTTCACTCAAGTCACAATCCGCTGCTACTCAAGCAATCCCAGTTCAAAAAGTAGTGACGCTAGATAAAAATTTTAAGATAGCAAGCGGTCAAACTATATATGTTCCTGTCTATTCCCATATCTATCATCACAATAAGCAGGAAATTTTCGAGTTAGCAGTTACCCTTAGTGTTCGGAACACAGATATGACCAATCCGATCGTTATTACTTCTGCGCGCTACTACAACTCAGAAGGGAAATTAATTAAACAGTATTTGGAGCGTCCTATTCAACTTGATGCGCTAGCCTCGACAGATTTTTTTATAAATAGAAATGACACCAGTGGAGGTTTAGGCGCAAACTTTATTGTTGAGTGGGTAGCTCAAACAGAAATATCCGAGCCTATAGTGGAGGCAGTCATGATTGGTACTGACTTTCAGCAAGGAATTTCTTTTATCAGTCCTGGTAGGGCGATTAAAAATCAAAATAACGATAAGCGATCGCCTTTAAAATAATTCGTAATTCGTAATTCGTAAGTCCTGATCATGTCCGGGTAATTAGTTATGATTTCCACAATCATTGCACCCCTCCCCTTGGCAACTACGGTGTACATACAAGTCGGAAATAGTAGTCTGTAAAGGAATAATTGATGAGTCCATTCTTTGTAGAGGCGGCGATTTATCGCGTCTTCAAAAACGAATCATCTACACCCATAACCCTTAACTGAAAAGTATTGTAGCTGGAAGCAACAGCTCCTAATCAGCCAAAACTAAAAGGTTCATCGACAAAGGCCAGACTATCCTCAATGCCTCTTTCCCATGCCCAATGCCCAATACCCTATATTTAATCATCTTCAAGCTTCAGCAATTGTTCATCAAGAGTTTGTATCCGCCCGCGCACAATTTCTTCTGAGAGAATTCGCTTCCGCATTGCCTCATTGAGCGCTCCTTTTTCTGCCAACAGTAAACGGCGGCGAATGGCTTCAAGTTTACTGCTCTTGCCACTTCCACCTTCCACCTCATCAGGGCGACGATTATAAAGTTCTCGCAGTGTCTTTTCTGCACCAGCAATTCGTACCTGATAAGCTGAACGCATCTCTTCATAAACGGCTTTTGGTAATACACCTGATTTCAACAGGCTATCTAATTCATCTTGTGCTGCTTTACCCGTTATCAACTGGGCTTGCAACTCTTCAACCTGTTGTTGAACTTCAGAAAATTTAGATAATTTTAAGCGTTTTACCACCCAAGGCAAACTTAAACCCTGTCCCACTAACGACACCAACACGCAGCCGAAGACAATAGCTATGAAGACTTCTCGCCCTGGTAATGTAGTAGGTAAGCTCAACGCCAAAGCCATTGAGAGTGAACCTTTGATGTTGCCTAAAAATAGTAAATGTTTCCAGCGCAACGGAATTGGGCGGTCAATCCAACGAACCCCTGCTAATAACGGATAGACTGAAAGAACTCGCCCGACTTGATAAGCCAAAACTGCAAATAGAATTGCAGGTAAAGTTCTCCAGAGCGTTACCAGGTCTATTTCTACACCAATCAGCAAAAAAATAAAGGTGTTGACAGTAAAGCTGGCATATTCCCAGAAACTTAACAAGGTGATGCGGCTAGAAGCAGAAGTATTCCGATAAAGCCCTAAATTCCCGAAAATTAATGCCGCAACAACTACAGCCACAGCACCCGATACACCGAGAAATTGCCCTACCTGAAAAGTTCCTAATGCAACTGCAACTGTCAGTAACAGGCTGCTAAGGGGATCATCTAAACGGGCAAATACAGGGATACTCAAGTAGCCCAAGACTAACCCTACTAGGCAGCCTCCTAAAGAGATAAATAGTAGTTGTTGGATTGCTTCTAGAAATGTGAGTGAGCCTGTTGAATATACTTGTAAAATCAAGTTGAAGGAAACTAGGGCTGCTGCATCATTAAATAGAGTTTCTCCTTCAACGATGCTGGAAAGCCGGGAGGGCACTGGTATATCCTTAAATACAGCAATCATGGAAACAGTATCAGTGTTTGCCAGAATTACTCCGATAAATAACGCAGGTATCCAACTCAATCCCAGCCCATATTTCAACAGGAAGGCAATAATACCACTGGAAAGCACAGCCCCTGGCCCAGCTAGCAGGGCAATTGGTTTAAAGGTGCTGCGTAGGCGGCTGACATCTGTATTAATACCAGCTTCAAAGATGAGAATTGGCAAAAAAAGATTCAATACAAGGGTGGGATTTAAACCAATCGGACGAGATAATAGCTCAGTGATTGGCAAACCTGCTAATACTAAACCCGTAACATAAGGGATTCGCAACCGTCGGGACAGCAGAGCTACACCTGTAGCAAGCAGCAAGAGAATAATTGAAACTTTGATTAATTCAGTAACATCCACTATGACGTTTTAGAAAGTTAGTTTAACTTGACTGATAGATTCTCTCGTCATTCATGTCAAATTAGCAACTTTAGCGTTGAGGTTCAGAACTTCTAATTTCCTCCACTTGACCAACTTCAAAAATTAGAGTGAATGTTTGCCCCATCTCTCGCTTGACAAATTCTTCTAATAATTCTACTTGCCGAGGTGTGACAGGTTCTTTTGCTCGGACGCTCAAACGCACTTCTGGGGGATTTGTCAACCAATTGGTATTGCTATTGAGCAACTGCAAGCGTCCAAAGGTGACAGTTCGATTTAACAACGCCCGTCGTAGACTATTTTCTAGTTGTGCTTGTCGTACAAGTCGAACAAAGCTGACTCCCAAGGGAATTACCAGGATAGCCGTCAAAACCATAGTCCAAATTAGGGGCTGACGGGCCCGCGCCATTGAAGTGTAACCCGCTACTAAGAACGTCACCATACAGGAGAGAGCAATACCTAATAAGTTGGTGAGATAAAGTAGAGTTGCCCCGAAACTGAGTGACCAATTTCCTTGTGCCAAGCCTAAGCCAATCACACAAATGGGGGGCATAAGGGCAACAGCGATCGCAGTTCCCGCTAAACTAGTAGAGATTTTTGTCTCAACTTTCGCGTAGCCACTGATACCACCAGCAGCTACCGCAATTCCTAAATCTAATAGTGTTGGTCTTGATCTAGCCAGTATTTCACTACCATATCTAGACAACCCCACCAGCAAACCCAGAGTAAAGGCGATCGCCACCGCTAATATAGTACCCACTGCTACAGCAATCATCCCCTTGCGAAACAAGGTAATATCTGCTTGTAAAGCACCAAAAGCTAAACCACGAATTGGTAACATCAGAGGTGCAATAATCATCGCGCCGATAATCACAGCCGCACTGTTGGACAATAAACCTAAAGTAGCGATCGCACAGGAGCTAATAATTAAAATTATGTAAGCTGAGTCTAGGGTTGATTCTGCCAGCAAGTCTGTATGTAGCTCTTGAAGTTGTTCCGGCTGCGAACCCCGGCGACGGAAATTTTTAAAGCGATCTCGAATGTTATTACCCAAGACCTTTCTCCTAAATACTCGGTTAACTGTAAAATATTCAATCTCTGTTAATTAAAGCCTTACATTAAGCTGGTGTCATCTGATTATTTTCAGATGAGGATAAATGCAAAGTTATATCAGGAATTTCCCTATGGTGCTTGAATCCGCGATCGCAGAGGAAGTCATTACAAATAATCTCAAGCAATTTCTGTTGGTACTTTCGGTATCTTTAGGTGTGGCGACACTACCGCAGATATTTAGCTGGTTTCGCAATATACCTTACACCTTGCTACTGGTGATTGTCGGGTTAGGTTTGGCGTTGGTGGATGTGCGTTTAGTAACCCTTTCTCCCCAATTAATTTTGTTCATTTTCTTACCACCGCTGCTATTTGAAGCTGCATGGAATTTGAAATGGGCGGAATTGAAGCGAGATTTAGTGCCAATTTGCTTGTATGCAGTGTTCGGGGTGTTAATTACAATAGCAGGCGTAGCGATCGCTCTCAATCAATTCGTTGGTATTTCCCTAACTACAGCTTTACTCATCGCCGCCAGTCTATCTGCCACTGACCCGGTTTCTGTCACCGCTTTGTTCCGCCAACTCGGCGTAGGTAGTCGTCTTACCACCTTAATGGAAGGCGAAAGCTTATTCAATGATGGTATGGCTGTAGTTGCCTTTAGTTTTTTGGTGGCCTTATCTTTGGGAACTGTGGAATTGGAATTCCAGCCCATTGTATTGCAGTTATTTACAGTTGTTGGAGTCGGTGTAGGGGTGGGAGCTTTCATTGGGTTTGGGATTTCTTACCTCACCCAGCGCTTCGATTTGCCTTTAGTCGAGCAATCCTTAACCCTAGTTTCCGCCTACGGCACTTACCTGATTATTGAAGACTTGGGCGGTTCTGGGGTAATTGGAGTTGTCACCACAGGTTTAATTTTGGGCAACTTTGGCTCTCGTATAGGGATGAATCCCCGCACCCGCATTATTGTCTCCGAATTTTGGGAATTTTTGGCATTCTTTGTTAACTCCATTGTCTTCTTGCTAATTGGCGACCAAATACGCTTTGCTAGTTTAGGCGAAAACCTGCAAATCATTATGGTGACAGTGGTAGCAATGATTTTGATGAGAGCAGTTGCTATTTTGATTCTCACCAGATTTAGTACTAGCATCACCAAATCGGACATTTCGTTACCAGACCAAACTATCCTCTGGTGGGGAGGATTACGCGGTTCAGTCTCCATTGCCTTGGCATTGAGTGTACCAGTAACATTACCAGAGCGAGAAAAAATCATTGCAACGGTATTTGGAGTAGTTTTATTTACTCTACTTGTCCAAGGATTAACCATCAAACCATTGCTAGAGAAACTCAATTTGCTAGGTGATGCACCATTACGTGAGCAATATTTAGAATTCGTTGCCCGTCATGTTGCCTTAGAACGCGTTCTAGAACATCTCCAGGCAGACAAACGCCCAGGTATTGACCCAGAGTTTCGCCGTTATCAAGAGACACTAATCAAAGGTGAACTTGCAGATTTACGGATAGAAATTGACAAATTACAGGGTGAATATCCCAATCTTCAGAGCTTTACAACAGAACAATTCCGAGGAGAACTGCTGGCAATTGAGGCAGATACTTATGCAGAATTTGTCAAATCTGGTCGGTTAAATAAAGAATTACAATCTATGCTTGAGGGTGTTTTGCCGAATCAAAAAGAAGGTTGATTTCCAATAATGTTCGGTTAAGGCAAGAGATGCGATAAATCGCCGTCTCTACAAAAGACTAATTGTTGTAGAGACGGCGATTTATCGCGTCTTGGTAATGATTTATCACATCTTTGTGATCTAAAAATCAGTTCCACCTAACAAGCAACTTCAAGTTACTTCTTTGTAGGTAGACCCGCCATACTTTAAAACATCGTTATCCGGCGTAGAAGCTTGAGGTTTGTTGAGCATAGTCAGTATCAACAGTGGTGTTTGGAACAAGAAAAACACCAAGTCGATAATCCCGAAGACGGGATAAACGTTGGGGTAAAGAAAGAAAAAGAAAATGACTCCTTGCGATCGCGCAAAGATTGCTAGTACCGCATTAGATGTGTAGCGGTACGGGTCATTTCCTCCCGGAATGTAGAACAGCGACAGCAGAACCACTAGCAAGCCAGCAAACGAAGTCCATATCGGGTCTTCGGTAGGTCTTTGGTGGAGTAATTCCAGCAACCAACTCGGTGCAAAAATAGCGGGTATACCCATGACGCAGTTTTGGATAACACCTAACCAGACGATCGCCCGGAACCAAACAGCATATTTGTTCATAACTTGGCTACAAAGTTTTTAAGTATTCGACTAATGCTTGTTTATCTTTGACAGGTAAATCAGTGCCATAGATATGTCCTTGGTTACTATTACCAGGAACACTAATGTCATATTTAAAACCTACACGTTGCGCTTCTTCTCCTTCGGAAATAAAGCCAACTTTGTTTTGGTCATAGACATCAAATCCTCGATAAAAAGATTGGGGACGATCCTCCGGTTTTTCTAACAAGTCTTGTAGGGATGGCACCGAACCATTATGGAGATAAGGCGCTCTTAACCAAAGACCATCAAGAGAGACAGAAACATAACCATTGGTCTTCCGCAACTGGTTGAAGTCCCAAGCATAACCATCGCCAAATTTGTTGTAAGTATCTGCTGCTTGCTGCGTCCACATATCTAGACGGTGGCGGTCAGTTCCCACTTCTTCAACAGGAATCACCTTACCAGTCCTTTCGCCGCCAAATGCATGACAAGATGCACAAGTATTGTTAAAAATTGCTTTTCCTTGTGTAGCTATTTGATCATCAACTGCAAACGGATATTTAGGAGGCGGAAGTTCCGAAATATAATCTTCTACCCGTTGCAGATCCTCTACTGGTAGAGACTCTTTAGTTGCACCGTCACCAATCGCTCCAGTCTGCACCGTTTCTCGCAGCGAAGTTTCTAAACCATCCCAATGCAGGGCAAAGTTTTGGTGTTGCTTTTCATTCCACAAAGGCATCATATCTGAGTTACCAATGGTGTCATCTTTAGGCAACTTTAAAGTAGTGAACTTCACAGGATTAAACGGGTCAATTCTACCTGGCCCCCAATTAGGACGAGAATCAGTCCAAGCAAAGTCTGCACTTTGTTGTAGCAGCCCTTTTTTTGTTTGGGGAATAATTATAAAACGATAAAGCAGGTTTTCTAACCAGCTAAACTCATGACTATATTTGATTTCATCAAGTATATAATCCGGTTCAAATCTGGGGTCACTAGCAGCATTACCAAGAAAGCGGATATAGCCTTGCGAATCAAATCTATTAGCAGGCCCAGCTGCAATAATTGTTGGCTTATCTTTGAGGTTTTCTCGATAAGTAGCATGATGACAAACAGCACAAGTTATCCCAACTCTGGGAAATCCAATTGTTTTTTTAGAAAAACCGACTGGTAGCTCTTTACCTTCTTCCCAGGTAATTCCCAAAGAAGTATAACCGCCTGGGCCTGGTAGCTTATCGGGAAATATGCGTGGTAATACTAACCAAATCCAATACGGTACACCTTGCGCTTGTTCTGTACCAATAGAACCATATTTAAAATGATCCTCTGGTAACTCATAAACTTCCCTAGGAACTTCGCGGAAAAGGTTGTACCATCCCACATAACCCACAACCCCAAAAAGAAGGACAATAACTACAGCAATTGAGGTGATTATTTTCCCTAATTTTGACTTAAGTATTGCCATAAACTTAGGTTTTTTCTCGCTAAAATATTTTTCAAAGTTTCTTCATGTACTCAACGATCGCATCTTTTTCTTCTGGGGAAAGATCAACGCCGTATAAGTGACCGCTATTACTGTTACCATCAAGTTTTGTATCAAACTTGAAGTAATTTTTACCATTTTCTTCGGCTACATCAGAGACAAAACCAACTTTTTCTCTATCGATAACGTCGTAGCCCCGATAAAATTCTTGTGGTCTGTTCTCTGGTTTTTCTAGTAAATCCCGTAAGGTAGGGACTGAACCATTGTGCAAATAAGGGCCGCGTAACCAAACACCATCAAGAGGCATATTCGCATAGCCATTAGTCTTGCGAAAATTCTTAAAGCGCCACGGATAACCTGCATACAGCGTATTTTGGTTAGAGATGGTTTCATAAGTAAATGAATCTAGGCGATGAGGGTCTGTACCAATTTCTTGAATTGGTACAACTTTGCCTGTATACGCACCACCAAAAGCGTGACAACTAGCGCAATTACTTTCAAAAAGTGGTTTTCCTGTAGCCGCTAAAGTTTCGTTAACTTCATAAGGATATTTGGGTGGTGGTAGTTCCCACAGCCAATCAGCAACTCTCTGAATTCGAGGCAAATCAATTGTTGTGGGTGTGACTCCAGTTCCTAAGGCTGCACTTTTATTACGTTCATCAACAGATGTGTTATTACCATCCCAATGTAACTGCAATCCCTCGCGGGGTTTTTGATTCCAAATTGAGGGGAAATCAGAAGTACCAATTAGTTCATCTTCACGCAATTTATCCATTGGAAAATGGAATTGAATTGCTTTATAAGGATTAAAAGTATCTACTCTTCCTGGCCCCCAATCTGGCTGTTCTTCCACAAACTTAAGTCGATATGCCTGATTAATTAGTGCATCTCTAGTTTGGGGAATTGCAATGAAGCGATAAAGTAATTTTTCAATGGGATTAAGACCACCACTAATTTTTTCAATTTCTGGTAACATCCGGTTAGCAGTAAAGCGCTCATCCACACCAACTGCTGATAAAAATTTGATATATCCCTGCAAATTCAGCACATTAGCAGGCATCGTAGTCATGACTTGATGTTCACTATTAGGGGTATTTCGCAGTGTTCCTGTATGACATACAGCACAATTCAACCCAACTCGATCAATAAAGACTCGGCGTTGCGAAAAACCTATAGGCAAATCTTTGTCAGGTTCTTTGATAAATCCCAGAGAAGTGTAACCTTTTCCAGGTAATTTATCTGGGAATAATTCTGGTAAAACTTTCCAAATCCAGTAAGGGATGCCATTGATGGGTTCGCTGCCAATTGAACCATATTTAAAGTGGTTTTCTATGTCAGCATAATCCACTGGGGAGTTAGATAAAACAGGCCACAATAAAAATACTGCTACTGCTGCAACACCCACAATCACAACCCAAATCCGCCGGAAGATGCCCTTTATTCCCTTGACTGGGGTAGAAAGTAAGGTAGGGTTAGTTTGTTCAGTCATAAAACACTCCCCATATTGTCGATATTATCTGTAAGCGAAATTGTCAATGTGATACCCATCGCTTTTTATTTAGATGAATTGGCAAACTGAGTTGGATGAAAGACTGACATTACTTCTTCCATCATCTCTTCATAGCTATTGAAGCGATCCTGCTCGTAACAACCCAAGGGATTTTCTATTACATTCAACAGACATTTATTACAATAAGTACAAGGTTTATCTGCTAGGTCTTTACCTTCTTGAAAAGATTTAACTAGGTAATTATTAGCAATTAGGGTACGAGCCATTGTGACGCCATCACAATACTGATCGTTAATTGCCTGACGAATATATGAAGCTTGCTGTAAACCACCAGTGCATAATACGGGGATATTAACGTGTTTTTTAATTTCTCTGGAATCTAGTAAGTTTCTGCCTTGGTTCTCTATTAATAACTGCTTAATTTTGGGGTCTTTTACATCATCGCCACTAAATGCTTGAGGAGGTAATTGCTTTTTCACACGGTTCCATAAAAGATTGAAAAGTGGGTGTAAAAATGACTTACGAAATAAAATGTAGTTGCGTGTAGTTTCAATGCCACTTGACAACATCGCATCATAAGTTCTAGTAATAACATCAAAATTAAAGTCACCAATGGGATTGAGTGGGTGAGGAAATAAACTACCAGTTGACACATGGACGCCATCAGCCCCAGCTTCTTCTGCCCATTTACAAACTTGGATCGAATCTTCTATGGTATTACCTGGTTTTTCCCAAAAGGTGACGGCGTTGTTATAGTCAACGGCACTAATTTTAAATTGCAGATGAAAGTCATTACCTACTTCTTTACGAATTGCTCTAATTACATCTAGCAGAAACCGCGCTCGATTCTCTAATGATCCACCATATTCATCTTGGCGATCGTTAATTCCAGAACTGAGAAATTGGTTAAAAAGATATCCATTAGCACTGTGCAATTCTACTCCATCTAAACCTGCTTCACGGGCACGCCTAGCACCATCGGCAAAGTGTTGGATTGTTTCTTTAATTTCTGCTAGTGTCATAGCTTGACACAAAAATCCGTGAAATGCCTCAGTTTGGCTAGTGGAACTTAACGCTTTTTTTCCTAAGTTTTCTATACCGGCAATATCCTGCTGTCGCCCCGAATGACTTAATTGCAAGATAAATTTACAATCATATTCGTGGACTTTTTCGCCGACTTTTCGCCAAAAAGGAATGCGCTCATCACAGTCAATGGTGGCGTAATTGGGCATAATTCTTCCCCGGATGGCGACTGGTACAAAGGAAGTAATAATAGCCCCTACACCACCACGAGCAAACTTTTCTTCCCAGTTGATTCGGGCTTGGGTTCCTGAACCATCATAGTTATCCCATCTTCCAGAAATACTAGAGCGAAAGATCCGATTTTTTACTGTGAGATTACGGAATCTCAAGGGTTCAAAGATAATATCGTTTTCCATCTGTTCCTCTGTCTTTTGTGTTTTTTCGGCAATAAAATTAGGTGTCAGAATTTTTCTTAGCACGAATAGCCTCGCCAGAGAATTATGATTTCTAGTGTCTCTGGGAGGGTAATGTTTTATGTCTACAAATCTACAGTGGAGGTTTTCGGATGCGATCGCTAAGTATTAAGTTTTTGTTACTTATATTTTCCTACCAAGTTTCACCATAGATGTTTATTGATCAAAAAGTGAAGTTTCAAAACCTCGCCCCTGGTGGGCGAAACAGTCCTTTTATCGCAAGGTAGGTAAAAACCCCACCCCTAGTGTCGGGCTTAGTTTAATTGCGAATTGCGAATTGGTTTTATCCTTATTGGTTTTTACAGTTATATAAAGTCTTTTGCAGTTTGTAAACCTACAACATGAACAAACAAAATCTTAAGAAAAATGAAAACTTTCGTCTTTATTTCTCTTAAAAGGTTAAGTCAACCTTAAAATTAGCTTCTAACAATTTGTTACAAACTTAACCAAGTACCTAGGGAATGGATATAACCATAGCAAATTGATTATTGAACACTATTGTAAGTTTACAAATTTTTAAATTTTTAGGTTAAAAATGTATAAAAGTTTATTGATGACGTTTTGCAAACTTGTGTAGTAAGTTCATATATAACGAACCTCAGTAAGGTACATTTAAAATCATCAAAATATCCCAAGACTAAATCTGGAAAATGGGAAATTAGTGATGAAGTATTAGTGTACCTCTGCAAATGTGAGGTGCTGCAAAGAAGGTTTAGGTCTTACAAACAAAGAGTTTTATGAAAAAGACAAGTCTAATTTTTAAGGGCTGTCTGCTCCTCTTATTCGTGACTATGTTTATAGTCTGTGGCTTTTATGGAACGCCTACAGCTTTAGCTGATGAGTATAGTGAAACACCTACATCCATAAGTACTAGCCATTCGGATACGGGTGTATCTGAATACCCTGATAACTGTGAAGGTATCGGTTATCTTCCAGACTACAAAGTAGAGAATTTGACAGATGCCGAGAAACGGGGCCGTTGTACTTGGTACTTATGGACTGGCGGTAATTCTAAGTACTATCGTGATTTAGCGAAGCGGACACATGGCGGTGTTGACTTGCTAAAGCTGATTGACTCGCGTGTGCATGATGAGCGATTCCAACGCTATGGCGCTATTAACGATCCTGGATGTGAGAAAGCAACAACACCAGATAAATACGGTTTGTGGCTAGATAAATGCAAAGATCCACTTTCAACAGGCGTTATTGGGTTGCGTAAGTTCCAAAATCCCAAGTTTGACTCGGCAAAATGGAACCCTGTTGAATATGCCAAAACTTCACAAGTTGAGCCTCCATACGTCATTGGACAGTCTTGTGCCATCTGTCATGTAGCGTTAGATCCTCTCAACCCACCCAAAGACAAGGAACACCCGAAATGGGAAAACCTCGTAGCAGCATTGGGTAATCAATACATCAAGGAAAGCAAATTATTTGCATCCAGTGTTAGGGAAAATAGTTTTGTTAAGCAAGTACTTGACTCTCAAAGGCCGGGTACATCTGATACTTCTCGGATTGGTAACGATCACATCAACAATCCGAATGCGATCAATGCCATTTTTAATTTAGGCGATCGCCCCACATATCCAGAAGTGATGAACGATGGTTCAATCAAGGATGTCAATCATATTCTCAAGGATGGTGCGGACTCTACAGGAGTGGCAAATGCCTCACTACGCGTCTACGTCAATATTGGGATGTGCGGCGATTACTGGACGACTCTCCATGAACCTTTATTAGGCAGAACTCCCCAAAAACCTTTTGATATCGAAAAGGCGCGGAAAGAGTGCGAAGACTGGAGACAGACAGAAGCACGCATGGCTGATGCCGAAGCATTCTTGAAAACCATCAAGCCGATGCACTTAAAAGATGCACCGGGTGGTGAAGAGTTCTTAAGCAAAGATGAGGAAGTTCTCAAACGTGGCAAACTGGTTTTTGCTAGTACTTGTGCTGGTTGCCATTCCAGCAAAAAGCCACCTGCTGAAATTGCTGTTGACCCCGAACAGGCTCAGAAATGGTATGAAGAGTCTGTACTCAGTAGTAATTTTCTCGACCACAACTTCTTGTCTGATGACCAGCGTTATCCAGTTACACTAATTGGTACCAATGCGGCGCGATCGCTAGGGACAAATGCCACTAAGGGGCATATTTGGGATCAGTTCTCATCTAAAACCTACAAAGAACTACCCTCACCAGGTAATTTGATACTATACAACCCCTTCGATCAGAAAAAACCCATCGAATTTAAAATACCAGATGGCGGTTTGGGATATTACCGCACACCTTCGCTAGTTAGTATTTGGGCAACAGCACCACTTCTGCACAACAACACACTAGGACTTTACAACGAAGATCCTTCAGTGAAAGGACGTGTGGAAGCCTATACGGATGCTATGGAAAAGTTGCTGTGGCCTGAAAAGCGTGAGGGAATTATCAGCAGGACATCTCAAGATACTAAATTAGAGCTTCCTCCAGGAGATCCAAATCCGAGATTTAGGATTCCTATTCCTAAAGGTACGCCTGTGAATTTGCTGGCAAGCATTAATATTAGAGAGGCGATTACATCTCTCAATCTCAGCAGTCTTTTCCAAGACTTGAAACCGGGCGGTGGAATCAAAGATAAGTTGGCACGTGTGCTTTTAAGAGCCAACAAATCTCCCGACTTCGTTGAAGATGAGGGTCATTATTTTGGCTCAAATCTGCCAGATGAAGACAAGAAAGCCCTAATTGAGTTTGTGAAAACTTTCTAAGACACTTGTCTGGATGCTGCACTCGTTCCCAGGTTAAATATGGGAACGAGCAAAAATATTTATTAAATAGTGAGGATATAGATGCAGTATTTACCAATAATCTTTGTTCGTGGATATGCAGGGACGCAAAAAGATATTGAAGAAGCAGTTAATGATCCATTTTATGGCTTCAATAGTGGTTCATCACATATTCGAGTAGATCAGAAAGAAAATCCCCAAAAGTTTGTTTTTGAGAGTCCATTACTGCGGCTAATGACCGATCATGGTTATCAACCGATTGTTGACAATCAGAATGTGAGCAATCAGATTAAAAGATTGTCTGAGCAACTTCATAAAACTATTTGGATCTACCGATTTTATGATGTAACTACACCTAGTTTTGGCTCCTCAAGCGTAGTTCGTCAGGAGATGGAGGAGATAGCAAAGGGTTTAAGAGACTTGATCAAAAACGTCAAGCAAACGACGGGTGCAGACAAAATTTATCTTGTCGCCCACTCAATGGGAGGTCTTGTTTGTCGTAGCTTGATTCAAAAGATTTATCCAGAAAAAGGTGAGCAAGCTGCCCATCACATTGATAAATTCTTTACCTACGGTACACCTCATGGTGGCATTTATTTTGAAGTCGGAAGTGGCTTGCTGGAAGAACTGAGGGACAGGTTTCAATTGAATAATTCTGATGATTTTGGCCCCCAAAGGATGTACCAGTATTTAACACCTTATGTTAAGCCAACCGATAAATTACCTAATAATTTTCAGCTACAAAAATTACAAAGTATAGAGAATGCATTTTCGCCAAACCGCGTCTTTTCTCTAATCGGCACTAATGCACATGATTATGAAGAGGCTTTGGGTCTTTCACGAAAGGCTGTCGGGGTGAAAAGTGATGGTTTAGTTCAGATTGACAAAGCCTACATCACGGGATCTCATCGTGCATATATTCATCGCGCTCATGGTGGGCGTTATGGTATATTAAACTCGGAAGAAGGTTATCAAAATTTGCAACGCTTTTTGTTCGGTGATATTCAGGTGAAACTGTCTCTGAGTAATGTCGATTTAAAAGAACAGAACAATAATTTTTATCAACTAGAAACTAGGGTTGCTTTGCGTGGCCTTCCTACTCCTATATATGAACAAGCGATCGCTCATTATTGCCCAATCACACAAGAGTTAACCAGAACAGATAAACCCATTCCTCTGTTTACAGCCTTTTTAATCCCAAAAAACTCAGCTAGTGATAATAATGTGTGTAGATATGCCCTGCGTTTAGCACTACATTCTTTCACAAAACAAGAGACCAATTGGCTACGTGACAGTCATCTCGACCAAGTGCCTTTGTGGACTGACTATCTAATTACTGATGTTGTCGCAACAGATGGTACTTATGAGGCTAAATACAGTTGGAATTCCGTTGAAAAAGAGCCAATAACGAACTTAAGTCCCACTTCAGAATCCAGTTCAAATGTATATGTTGCATACGTTCCCCTGCCTGAACGTGGGCAAAGAGTCTTAGGTCAAAATGTGGCAGTCCGCTTGGAAATTTCACGATGGCAATAAATTACAGCAGAATTCAGGAGTCAGAATGGGCTAAACCTTAGCTATCCGCTAACAGGAGTCAGAATTCAGAATTTAAGAGTTAGAATTCAGAAGTAAAATATCTGGCTTTAAGACTTAGCTTGTGTACTTGACTAATTTTAAATCTGCTGTCAGTAGTAGTGTGGGGAATGCTGGTTGTGTAGTCAGTGATTAGTTTAAATTAATTAGCGCTTTTTAAGTATTATGAAGAGAGAATAATTAAGGTTAAAAAGCGTTAAGTTAATAACAACTAATAACTCATGATTCATTTTTTAATCTGTTAAGAAAGAAAAAAATATGCAGAGTAATCGCAAACAAACGGCTCTTATTACTGGTGCATCTGGCGGCATCGGTTATGAATTTGCAAAGTTATTTGCTCAAGATGGTTACAATCTGGTGTTGGTAGCTAGAAGCGTGGACAAGCTGAATAAAATCGCTGATGAATTTAAAAATAAATTTGGCATTGATGTCAAAGTTATTTCTAAGGATTTATCAAATCCATCAGCCCCAGAAGAAATTTTCACTGAGCTAGAACAAGCATCTATCAGAGTTGATGTGCTGGTAAACAATGCTGGGTTTGCTACCTACGGATTATTTCACGAAATTGACCTGAATGCTGAAATGCAATTACTACAGGTTAATGTTGTATGTCTCACACATTTAACCAAGTTATTCCTAAAAGGTATGGTGAAGCAGGGGTCTGGAAAAATATTAAACGTGGCTTCGACTGCTGCTTTTCAACCAGGGCCGCTGATGGCAGTATACTACGCTAGTAAAGCTTATGTATTATCATTCACAGAAGCGATCGCTAATGAGTTAGAAGATACAGGTGTTTCTGTAACGGCGCTTTGTCCAGGGCCTACCGAATCTGGTTTTCAACAAAGAGCCGCAATGGAAGACTCAAAGCTAGTAAGCGGTCAAAAAATTATGACTGCGGAAACAGTAGCCCAAATCGGCTATCGTGGTCTATTAGAAAACAAAACTGTTGTCGTTCCTGGAATTAAAAATAAGCTCCTTGCAGAATCTGTAAGATTTACTCCCAGAAAGCTAGTGACTAAACTAGTCAGAAATATGCAGGAAAGCAAGTAAATTTTACCATAGCAATCCTAAATCAAACGCGCAGAAACAAGATCCCGGACTTCTTAAAGAAGTCCGGGATCTGCGTGTTGCAATTCTCATAAGTCTTTAATTACGAATTACGAATTATTTTAATCTCCCTGTGGATGCTCATCCCACAAGGTTGTCAGTTCCCGTAAACTCTGATGATTGCCATTACCCAAAATCAGATGATCTAGTACCGGAATCGCCAAAAGCTGCGCCCCTGCTAACAACTGACGTGTCAATTCTATATCTTCCTGGCTGGGTTCAAGGTTTCCAGAAGGATGGTTGTGGGCAACTATTACCCGCGTTGCACCTTGGCGAATAACTTCTCGAAAGATTTCGCGGGGAGAGGCTAGGGTTTCAGTTGCTGTGCCAATGGTAATTACTTGCGTACCCAATAAGCGATTCTTAACATCTAAAAGCACCACTGCAAAACGTTCTTGTATCTGCCACATTAAATCTTGACTGAGGGTAGCAGCAGCAGCAAGTGGGCTATCAATTAATGTGCCTTCTGAAGGGCGAGATTGAAAGGCACGTTTGCCTAATTCAATTGCTGCTAAGATACTTGTCGCTTTCGCCGGGCCAACACCAGGAATTTGCATCAATTCAGTAGGGGTAACTTCCCGCATAGCTGCCAAAGGATCACGTTGGTGTTTGCCTAATTCGCTCAAAATATATTGTCCTAAACCTACAGCAGAGAGTTTTCCCGGCCCTTGACCAGTACCTAGAAGAATTGCGATTAACTCTGCTGTGGCTAAAATTTTGGCACCATGCGTCATTAATCGCTCACGCGGACGCTCATTTGTAGGAAGGTCGGCAATTCTAAGGCAATAGGTCATAGGAAACTAAGAGAATAGCCACTAAAGATAGTTACATCTTTAGTTATCCCTTGTTTGCTCTCAAAATCATCTTTATTTGAGAAAATCTTTAATTTTGACAAGTATGAATCTGGATGTAGAGACGTAGCAGCGCTACGTCTCTACAAGGATTTTGGTATTATGCAAAATCATTTTCATACATGGAATCAGCAACGCCATAATATAAATTAACTCATGAGCCTTCTTTCGCAAGTTGGGCTTTTGCCTGTTGCCACAAGTTTTCTAACTCATCCAAACTGTAATCGGAAAGGGGACGATCTACAACTGCTTCCATTTTTTCTAATCGCTGGACAAATCGCTGATTTGTGCCTTGCAAACCGGCGCTGGGGTCAAGATCATGCCAACGGGCTAGCTGAATAACTGCAAATAGTAAATCACCTAATTCTGCTTGTTGTCTTTCTGGTGTTTCCTCGGCTAAAGCTTGTTGGAACTCCGCCAACTCCTCATGAAACTTATCCCAGACGCCCTGAATATTTTCCCATTCAAACCCAATAGCCGCAGCCTTTTGAGAAATCTTCATCGCTGCTGTCAGTGGGGGAAGGGTACGCCCATAACGACCAAGTTTAGCACTGAGTTTTTGCGCGTCTGGAGATACTTCGCCTTTTTCCGCAGCTTTGATTTGTTCCCAATTTTGCCGCACCTCATCCACACTTGTGACCGACACATCACCAAATACATGGGGATGACGGCGAATCAACTTTTGGGAAATCCCCTGAGTTATTTCTTTGAGGGAAAATTGCCCAGATTCGCTAGCGATTTGGGCTTGCAGTACCACTTGTAATAATAAATCGCCTAACTCCTCTGCGATCGCACTTTTATCCCCACTCTTAATTGCATCTACCACCTCATAAGCTTCTTCAATCACATAAGGCGTCAGCGTTTCGGGAGTTTGAGCTAAATCCCAAGGACAACCACCATCAGGCGATCGCAATTTCGCCACCACCTCAATTAATTCCTGCAACGCCGCCAAAGTATCAACTTTGTCATTTGTCATTTGTCGTTCTTCCGTTGCTCTTTCTGGTAACTGTAGCTCGACGACTACTGCGACTTGTAACTTTACGCTTCTTAATTTTGCCACTAGGAAGCAACCCCCGAACGCCCTGTTTTTGAAAGCGCTTGTATGCCGAACCTCCCCAATCGCTGAGAGAATGACTCATCGCACCCAGTTCCAACCCCAAAAACAGGGCGATATATTCAGTATTGTATTGCAGGAGCGATCGCCCCACAGTTTGTCCCAAATCCTGCCAAGTAAAGCTTAGATTCCACAACCTTTCGGCAATTGCCAAAACGAAAATTGCCAAGATAGCTAGCAAACACCCCAGATAAAGTATCCGCAAAATCGTGCCAATAATCGGCCCGTGGGATAAAAAAGAACGATGCCGCAGACTTTTTTGATAAGGTAGCCAAATCCAGCGCAAGAAACCCCAGCGTTGAAATTGCACAGAGTAAATATCCAAATCCGGGCCAAACATCAGCCCTCCAAATAGAAACCCGCCTGCAACAAACAAAGTCGCATTGCTACTGCGAGTTTGCCAGAAAGTAACGCCCGCCACGAACGGCAGAGCATACATAGTAATGCGATCGTGCGTCCGACCAGAGGGCATCCTAAATCCTGAGTAACTGAATCACCGAACTTCTGAGCAACGGCTTATGCCGATCAGAGTTCTCACTGAGTCAGTATAAGAGAAAAAAAGAATTTCTTAAAACTACTAGCGCAATGCTAAATGTTTTGCTATATTAATTAAGGATTAGACAAAAGGGCGGTTAGCTCAGTTGGTAGAGCGCCTGCCTTACAAGCAGGATGTCATCAGTTCGAGTCTGGTACTGCCCATTAAAAAAATTAAGGCTAGAAACAATTAAATGAGTTTCTAGCCTTTTTGAATTGTGGTATTCCTTAACTACGGCAGAGTAAGTCTTTAAATTTAAAGGATGACCAGACATTCATTTCTTTGCCTGAATATGGTCATCTAGGTGCTGTAGATACCATGTTTGGCTTGGCTAAAACTCTAGAGTCAAAGAAAATAAAACCTGGGAATCTTGTGGTTTTAGCTAGTAGTGCTGCTGGTTTTTCATGGGCAGCGTTAACTCTAAAGTATTAGAGACACTAACCAAGCAATGATGCTTAAAAATTTTATAATAAAAGTTACGAAATAGCGATCGCCTCACCTAAAATTATTAGAGAAAAAGCTGAATCACAAGGGCAATTAAGATAGTTTTGCTTAATGCCACAGGGACAACTTCAAATCAGAGCAGTAGGAAGCCCCATCACTGATTTGGTGTTCGTGTTCAGCTATCCAATCATAAATTTTTGCAGCTACTCTTAATGCCGCCTGTTCTGAGCGGTAAAGCTTTGGGCTAGGGCAGAAAGCTTTACCATTGATGTGTACGGCGGCAATCTGCCAATAGTCGCTGCCTTCACCCTCCGGCATTACTTCTAAAAACCCGCTACTTTTTGGCTCGATTATTCCTATGTTCATCTGCAAGCCCGAACTCTAAAAACAGAGTACAACAACTTCTTGCAGCAATTCAAGCGATACCTACGGCGCTCGGAGAAAAAAACCGATAGGGTCAGGGGGCGATCGCTTACCTCATGCATTCATGATAATTCAGAGGGTGTAGGGGATAGGGTTGCAGGTTCGGGAACCCCCGTTTAAAAACGGGAGATTGTAAGAAGGACACTGTTTTTCTCGCGC
>NZ_JAYGHD010000050.1:0-23705 GCF_034932245.1 Nostoc sp. UHCC 0251 | reverse complement strand
GGACAATACAGAACTTTTTCCCCTTCCCCTTTTCCCGACTTATGCAAGAAGTCTATTTGTGAAGGACAACGAACAACGGACAAATGACTAATGACAATGAACTAAACTAGTTACTTGTAGTGTAGTTTTGTAAAATATTCTTGACTAATTGTTCTATGATTACGATATTTTCAGCAGATGTTTACGGGATGGCCACAGCACCAACTGTAGCTCCTAAACAGTCTGATCAAGTTACCCGTAAGACTTATCCGAATTACAAAGTGATTGTATTAAACGATGATTTTAATACATTCCAACATGTGGCTGAATGTTTGATGAAATATATTCCCGGTATGACTGGCGATCGCGCGTGGGATCTGACTAATCAGGTACACTATGAAGGTCAAGCGATCGTTTGGGTTGGCCCCCAAGAACCTGCGGAACTCTATCATCAGCAGCTGCGCCGAGCAGGTTTGACAATGGCACCTCTAGAAGCAGCTTAATTATTATGGGCAAACCCACCGTAGATTCCCTCCGAGCGGCTTCTCTACGAGACGCTACGCGAACGCAAAAAGCTGGCAGACTGGTTTGGAATCACTCGACACACCTTGATGGTCTAATCCCCATTTTAGAACGTCTTTGTCAGCACGATGGCATCCAAACCGTGACGCCGGGAGTCATTGGGCGGGTAAGAGGCCATTGTCCAAAAATGCAACTGCGTGTCTCAGTACCGATTCGTGGCGGCTATAAAGTAATTGCACGGCAGGGGAAGACAGTACAAGAAGTATTTATTTTGACACCTTTGGCGCAGCCAGAATTGGAAATGGCATTAGCGATCGCTATGAGATAATCATATCCAATGCCCTATCCGCCATGACTATTCCTCAACACGGTGTACTGCAAATTTGTGTAGTGGCAGACTGACGATGCAAGAAAAAGTTAAGAAATATGATAGAGCCGTTGTTATTCTCAAACTCATGAGTACAGATTCCGAGTCCGGTAAAAGTATTTTTTCTATACCAAAGGCTACACAGTAAACTAGCCAGTAAGTAAAGCTCATTCTAAATAAAATCCGCTCTGTTTCTTCCACATCATTTTTTTGCTGCTTTCTGTCCCACAGTAACAGCAGTCCAACAATGCAAGCTACAAAGGAAACAGCAACTACAAATTCGTGACAAAATATATTTAACGAATGCATTTGTGTTTATCCCCACATTTTTCTGTTGAAGATCAGTCTAAAGGAATATTCCTTGTAGAAATACAAAATATTTACAAACCTCAATAGAGTCATGCAATTTATGTAAACAAATGCAACAAAAATTGTTGTTTTGGAAATCTAAATATTTTTAATAAAAATTAAATATTTCTGTTAAGTAGGCATTTGAGAATTAGAGATTACTAATTAGTTAAGATTTTGGACAAATAAAAAAATTGCGTATTTTTTACGCAAATCAATAAATCTATCACAAATTGCCTCAGTTCGTTTTTAAACTAAAGTAAATCACAGTATTTATTCAACAATTGTCTCCTGATGCTTCGCAAGCAGCAATACTTACCCAACAGCTAGAACCATCTTCCCAGTGTTCTTTCTTCCAAATGGGGGCATTATGTTTGAGAGTATCAATAGCATACTGGCAAGCTTCAAACGCCTCGCTCCGATGAGGACAACCTACTGCGACTAAAACGCTAATTTCTCCAACTTGCAAACGTCCAGTGCGATGATGAATCACTACTCGATTCACATTAGGCGTAGATAAGCGAATATCAGCAGCAATTTGATAAAATATCTGCAATGCCATAGGTTCGTAAGCTTGATACTCTAGAGCAATTACAGGTTTACCATCAGTTTGATTGCGAACCATACCACTCATCACAACCACAGCACCGTTGGCTGGATCGTCAGACTTAGCGTAGATTTCTTCAAGAGACAATGGTGCAAAGGTAATGGCAAAACTATCTTCGGCTCTTGGTTTAACAGCAGAGGTAAGTGTAGTCGTCATAACTGCGTTTGTATTATCTGGGCTTTTTCTATTGTCTCTGAACAAAACAGATAAATATACAGCTTTTTTAACCAAACCCTACACAACGTAGAATTATTGAAAACCCTACATGCAGTTATTAGACATCTCCAGAAATTAATTATGCGTTACCTGAAACCCTTGTAGAGACGTTGCAATGCAACGTCTCTACATTCATTTTCACCAGATATCTATTAGTCAATAGTCTAATCTGCATTATCTAGACGATCGCAGCCATATCTACCTTTAATCTCTTGATTGTAAAAGCTGCCAATTGAGTTAGAAGATTGTAAATCTTCCCAAGTATCTTCATCTACGCCTAAGTACTGATAAACCGCTCCACTTTGAAAATTAACTTGCAAAATTTGTTCGTCGCGATCATAACCTACAGCGATCGCCATTGATGAGCTAACTGGTAACATAGCGATTGGTTCTTCTTCAAAGGGTAGTGCAGGCGTTTCGGCGATAACCTCGTTCAGTTCTTGCAATCCTTCATAAGCTTGTACAGGTGCCGGAATTTCCAAAAACTCTAGTTCGTTACCTCGATCAAGCAACAACTGCAAATATCCATCAGAGTGAGCGATCGCTACTAAACTGCTTAAGTCTACCTTAGATAGCTTCATTAATTGTGTACTCTCCTGTTAGCGTAGTCGGGAGTGTTAAAGTTTTATGTAACACTTAAGTGCTTTAATAATACAAATGTACTATTAAAGCACTTTGATGTCAAGTTTTTTTTACCAAGAGAGAATTTCAGCTATGTAGAGACGCGAAAGCGTTACGGGGCAAAGCCCAGTGCCATTTTGCGTCTCTACTGGGTTGATCGCTACTCAATACTTCTCGGTTAAGCATTTTTAACTCGGAATCGGGTTTGGGGTAAAGGGTAAAGGTTAAGGGTTAAAGGTTTTGCCTTTCCCTTTTCCCCAAATATTGGATCGCTACTTTCCCAATCTACCCAGATACAACAGCAGATTCTGTCTGATGAAACTGAGATATCTCAGTTTGCAAGTAACGATAAAGACGATTCAGGGCGTTTATATGGGCGTAAGCCGCGGCTACCACAATATCAGTATCAGATGCTTGTCCAGAGAATATCTGCTCTTGATGCTTCAAGCGAACTGTAACTGTTCCCAATGCATCAATTCCTCCAGTCACAGATTGGACAGAAAATTCAATCAGTTGATTGGGTATTTCCACTAATTTATTGATTGCTTGATACACCGCATCCACTGGGCCAGTGCCTACCCTCGCATCCGTGAGGATTTTGCCATCGGGGGTAACAATTGTAATGGTTGCAGTTGGGCAAGTGCAGTCACCACAAATTACCTGGACGTGTTCGATTTGGAAGCCACTTTCTACTTGAATCTGCGTTTCATCTCGAACGATCGCTTCTAAATCCCAATCTGAGATTTCTTTTTTCTTATCGGCGACATCTTTGAACCGATTGAAGGCTTTATTCAAGTCTGCCTCGTTCAATTCAAACCCTAATTCCTTGAGTCTGGTACGAAAAGCATTTCGTCCAGAGTGCTTGCCTAAAACAATGCGATTTTCTGGCAACCCGATCGCAGCAGCTTCCATAATTTCATAAGTTTCGCGGTGCTTGATAATCCCATCTTGGTGAATACCAGACTCATGGGCGAAAGCGTTTGCTCCCACGATCGCTTTATTGGGTTGAATCAGCATTCCTGTTAATTGGGAAACCAAGGATGAGGTTTTATAAATCTCCTGAGTCTTGATATTAGTCAGGGGTGTATCGGCATCAACCGGACGACCAAAGTAAGGATTGAAAAAGGGTTTGCGAACCTGCAAGGCCATGACAATCTCTTCTAATGCGGCATTGCCTGCTCGTTCCCCAATGCCATTAATGGTACACTCCACCTGACGCACGCCATATTCAATTGCTGCCAAAGCGTTAGCTGTCGCCAAACCTAAATCATTTTGGGTGTGAATCGAAAGAATCACCCCATCGATATTGGAAACATGTTCTCGAATTCCCTGAATCAGATTTCCGATTTCCTTGGGTGTGCAGTAACCAACGGTATCAGGAATGTTGATTGTAGTTGCACCTGCTGCGATCGCTGCCTCCAAAACTTGATAAAGAAACTCTGGCTCAGTGCGACTAGCATCCATCGGTGAAAATTCTACATCGTCTACAAACGACTTAGCATAGGCAATCATTTCTGATGCGATCGCTAATACTTCGCTACGAGACTTTTTCAACTGATATTTCAGGTGAATATCAGAGGTAGAAATCATTGTGTGGATTCTGGGACGAGCCGCGCCCTTCAAAGCTTCGGCGGCGGCGTGAATATCCTGGCGTATGGCTCTGGCTAAACTGCAAATGATTGGCCCACCGGGTATTCCTACTTGTTCAGCAATGGTTTTGACAGCTTGAAAATCTCCCGGACTAGCAACGGCAAAACCGGCTTCAATCACATCGACACCAAGGAGAGCTAGTTGATGAGCGATCGCTAATTTCTCTTCTACATTGAGGGTTGCGCCCGGTGACTGTTCGCCATCCCGTAGCGTGGTGTCGAAGATGATAATTCGGTCTGGTTGAGATGCGATGCTCATAAATGTCTCCCGTGGTATTGAAGGGATGTTGGAAAATCTTACTTTGGATATTGTATACAATCTTCTGCATTTTGTATACAATATCCAATATGAACTTAAATGACTTAGCAGCGAATGTGCTGCAACAACAACGCAGTACCCCAGATTTAATTGCCGATGCTTTGCGGGAAGCAATTCTGGGCGGCATTTTTCAGGAAGGACAATCCTTGAGACAGGATGAAATCGCCACTCAGTTTGGCGTTAGTCGTATTCCCGTGCGCGAAGCCTTGAAGCAGTTAGAAGCAGAAGGATTGGTAACACTGCATTTAAATCGTGGTGCGATTGTATCGGTGTTGACAGCACAAGAGGCGCAAGAAATTTGTGAAATTCGCAGCGCTTTAGAGGTGAAAGCGATGCAGTTGGCAATACCTAAGTTCAGGGAAACAGATATAGAAAAAGCTGCTGTGATTCTGGAAGCGACAGATCAAGCAACTGATGCAGGTGTGTTGGCAAAACTCAACTGGGAATTTCATGCGACGCTGTACGCCACTGCTGAACGTCCCCGGTTGCTGGCGATGATTAAAACTTTACACGTGAATTGCGATCGCTATGTTCGCGTACAATTAGCGCAGATGGATTACCAAGAGCGATCGCAAAAGGAACACTATCAACTCCTAGATGCTTGTCAAAAGCAGGATACAAAAGCTGCTGTCAGATTACTAAAACGACACATCGACACCGCAGGAGAACAGCTAATTGCATACTTGCAGCAAATTGCTCAGAAACGCTGATTCTTGTTGGAACTAAATGATCTACTAGAACAGACTAAACCGGAAATTCCCACTATCCTGTTCAACAAACCTCTACTAAAGTTCAAGTTTATCCCTCTCCGCCTCGGAGAGGGACGGTTTTACGTAGTAAAACCAGGGAGAGGTCTTTTTAAGTTGTTCAGAGAAATAAATAGGATCGTCCATGAAAAAACTGATCCAACGTATTAAAAGATTGCTCCAACGTATCTTCAAGAAGTTTGCATCCGATTCTCAGCAGACATCACCCTTAATAAATTCTCGCCCGTTAGACACATCTATTCCCAGCGTTTCTCCCCGATGGGAGTCTGTAGTGCTTGTATGTTCCCAATGTACAAACGAACAATCACGCTCAACGGCTTCCGAAGACTTAGAGAATTGGTTAAAATCTCGTTTAAAACTTGAGGGATTATGGGGTGAATTTCGGGTAGTTAGCACCAGTTGTTTAGGAGTTTGCCCAAAAGCTGGTATTACTGTCGTTATTGTAAATAATGGAAGTGGCGGTAATAGTCCATGCTTAATTGTAAATCCTCGGTGCGATGTCTACGACGGGCTACGCCTACGCGAACTTCTCTACTCACGTATTAAACAGAAAAAAGGCTGATTTTGCAGCTTTATTAAACCAAAAATTCGGTTATTTTTCTCTCTAAATTATTGAATATAAAAACGTATTTTGTATTGCAATATAGTTCGGTGAAGCGGCAAAGTAAAAAGGAGTGAATTAAAATATTCACTCCTGACCTTTTTAGCAAACCACAATGGAAGTGAAGAATATTTAACCACACTTCATCTCTGAACGATTACTACTTTAAATGAGGTATATTTGGTATTACCAAAGCACTTGAGGAATTAGCACTTCGGGCATTAGTGCTTGAGGAAGTAGTAGTTGGGGAACTGAGATTCAAGAAATCGATAAGTTTAAGGGTACGATTACGAATTTTCCAGCGCCCATTTGTTTTAACAACTTGATCTTCATAAGTACCATTAGCGACATCAATGCTGGTTTCCGAGCGTTTGTGAGTCGCATGGAGGTAAGAGGTCATTCTTGCTTGATTATTTTGAACTGAAATATTTATCGTACCTATCAAGTGTTGGGTAGCTTGATATCCATTTCCTTGAAATACTGAATAGACAAAATCAGCCCAAGAATCTGTCCCATAACGTGTTTCACTTGCCCCATCAGGAAAAATAGCAGTGAGGACTGAATCTTGAGTAAAACAATCCCGATAAATATTCTTTCCCTCTAGAAGGTTTCCTCTACCAATAGCGTCAGTTCCCAGCGCGTAACAGGATGTTAATTTTTGAATCTCTAATTCTGCATTAGGTTGAGTTGCACTTGCTATCTCAAACCTACCTCCAATAAACAGCACAAGAGTAACTGCAAGCACAAGCAATGTTACACGATTTAACAAAAACGAAATAGCTTTTGGAACTATTCGCCCAGTTTCTCTTCTTTTTTCCACAGGATAACCACCTTAATTTTTACAATTTTTGCATCTTGTAACTTGCTGTAAAATCAAATTCTCACTGATTTTGTTTGCTTATAAAAACCTAGCTAAAATTCTTTGATTTTAGCTAAAGCTTACTTTTACATCAGCTAGAAAATCAATTTACTACTAAATAAAAAAGATAGTACAAGATTTGTTGTATGTAATCAGTTATAACAGATGAATAATAAAATTACGAGTGTTAATTATCACCAAATTTGTGTTGATTTGATTAAGTAATAAAGTTATTATTTATATAATTTGCTAACAGCAAAATAATCTTTATTCTACAATTTTTTAAAACTCCAATAGAATTACTATAGCAATATTGAAACTTTCGTGATATCCGCAGATACCCGGCTTTTCAAATAAGCCGGGTATCTGCGGATATAGCTTTGCTAATGCGCCTCTAGTATGAGAAATTATTTTCCCGAAACAGGGATAGAAATTATAAATTCTGTTCCTTGTCCTAAGACTGACTCACAAATCAAACTTCCACCATGATTTTCTACTATAATTTGGCGACTAATAGATAATCCTAATCCTGTACCTTTTCCTACACATTTAGTAGTAAATAAATTTTCAAAAATACAGGATTTAACCTCTTCTGGCATCCCTTTAGCATTATCTTTAATCTTAACTATCAGATTATTACTTTCCTCTATATTAGTTAAAATAGTAATAGCATTAGGATAATTTTCTTGAACTTCCATAAAACTACGACCAATATTTGCTTCTTCTAAAGCATCAATTGCATTTGCAATAATATTCATAAACACCTGATTCAATTGCCCTAAATAGCATTTCACTAATGGAATATTTCCATACTGCTTAATAATTTGAATTGCCGGACGATTATGATCAGCTTTTAGACGATGCTGTAAAATTAATAAAGTACTATCAATGCCTTCATGGATATTAGCTAATACTTTAGAGGTAGTATCAGCCCGTGAAAAAGTACGGAGGGAAGTACTAATATTACGAATGCGCTGTGTCCCTACTGTCATACCGTCAATCATTTTGGGTAAATCTTCTAGTAAGAAATCTATATCTATTTCTTCGGCTCTTTCCTCAATTTCAACACCAGGATTTGGAAATTTTTCTCGATACAGTTGCAGATAGTCTATTAAATCCTTAACAGTATCTTTTGCTTGGGCTATACTACCTGTAATAAAACCAACTGGATTGTTTATTTCGTGTGCTACACCTGCGACTAAATTACCCAAGGAAGACATTTTTTCACTTTGGATAAGTTGTAGTTGTGCCTCTTGTAAATCTTTTATTGATTGTTCTAATTCTTTAGATTTTTCTTGTTCTCTTGTGTACAACCGGGCATTTTGTATGGCAATAGCCATTTGAGAAACTAAGACTTTTAATACCTCTACCCTTTCTGGAACAAAAGCTCCTGATGATAACTGATTTTCTAAATAAATAATGCCAGTAAGCTGTGATTGGTAAATAATGGGTAAGCAAAAGATTGATTTTGTTTTAGATTCCTGAATATAAATATCAAGATTAAAAGGTTCTGTAATTATCGCATCATTTAATACAACATATTGCTGAGTGCGAAAAACATAATTAATCACAGAAAGCGGTAAACCCTGATAGCTTTCAACAGGAATAGAACTTAAAACTGTCACTACATCATCAGCAGCATTTCCAGAAGCTTCGATGTATAGTTGATTATCTTTAAGTAAAAGTAGGACTGCCTTGTGTGCAGCAGCATTTTCTAGTAAGATTTTGATGAGCTTGCTCAACAAATTTTCTAAAATAATTTCATTAGTAATCGCTTGCGAAAACTTGATGAATGCATTAAAATCCAAAAAATCGCTTAAACTACTATTAGTTGTAGTAGTGGTAAAGTGAATTGTATCTATTTTTGAAGTAGTAGTTTCTATAGTAGTAGTTTGTCCTACAAGAAAACTATACTTTGATTCTAAGTATTTAACTTTAGCGATCGCACCCCAACGAATATAGGCATAATAAGCTTTAGTTATATACGTTTGATGAATTAACTCTTTACCTAGAGACTGATAAAATTTTCCTGCTAACTCATAAGCTAAAGCTTCTTCTTGGAGAAAACCGTTTTCTTGAGATTTAGTAATAGAGTTCTCATAGTAGTCCATCGCTTCCAGCTTTTGACCCAAAACCTGATACCGTTCTGCCTCCACGAGATAAAATCTGTGTAAGTGATTTGTGGGAGCATGAGTAGCCCAGAGTTCCATCTTTTGCTGATTAGCGTGGACTTTTTCTAGAATAGCTTGCTTCTCACACTCTTTAGCAGTATGATATATTGCCAGTTGAGCTAAAGAATCGTAAAAATAGAACAGTGGAACAACAAACAACCCTGTAACACCACCTAAAGATTTTTCTGCGATCGCAGCATTTTCTACAGCTTTAAAGTACTCTCCAAATATGTAAGAAAGCATTAGTTTATTAACAAATAAATGATTAATTGTGTAGAGATCATTTACTTGCTGATGAATTGGCAGCATCTTTTGCTCGTCGTAGGCTTCTCCAATTAAACAGTCCGCATTTTCAAAATTTCCTTTCAAGTTTAAAACTGTTTGTAAATATACTGAGTTCCAAGTGAAAGCTACTTGTTGATTGATTTTTTTCAGCGAATCACAATAAGCTACCAGTTCTTTTTCCAGAACCCAAAGTTCTTTACCCAGCCAAAATGAATGATAGGGATAAATATAACCACAATAGCCAGCATATTCTAAATCTCCGGTTTCTAGTCCACTAGAATATCCTGCCATTGATGATGTTAATGTTTCCCTAACATGCTCTTTCCAATGCATAACATGAGCGCTGACAACCGTCAGAATCTTAGCCTTGAGTTCTTGAGAATCAAATTGTGACACTAGACTTGAAGCCAATTTACCAAATTCATAGCCAGAATCAATTTCTCCTTGAACTCCACAAAGAATTAATCCATAAAGGCTATAACCATAGGCAGATACAGCCGTATTGCCATACTTTAAGGACAAATTAACCATTTTACAGACAATAATTGGCATCATTGCAGGAGCAGTTTGAAAAGCCGCAGGGAGAACCCCCATTAAGATTCTCATGGCTGCAATCTTGTTAGGGTCGGTCATTAATGGTAAGTTAATTAAATCTGCAATGATTTTCTCTTTCAAAGAAGCAGTAATTTCATCCATCCCCTGTTGAAAATCAGATGATGTCGGTTCATCTGGAAAATTTATTCCTAACAATTGTAGAATTGATACTGCTATTTTGATGGCTTCTAGTTGTTTGCTTTGAATAATAGAAGCGATAATCTGTACTTCATAGACTTTAACTTTATCTAAAAGGATTTTGGCTTCTTGCTGCACCACCTTAGCCCATTGTTGCATCTGCTCAAAATTACCGCCCAGATAGGCTGCCTCTGCGGCTCCTTCATATAAACCTATAGTTAAAGTATATTCAGTTTGCCAAGCATCTATATTTAAAAGTTCTATCCCATTTGTGAAGTACTTAAGAGCAGCTTCGTAAGCTGTAGAAGCTTTAGCTTTTCGCCCTGCAATTAAATTTAATTGTGCCAAATCAGTTTTCTCAGATTGCTCTATCAGGTTAACAATACCTACATTCAACTGATTGACAATATCAAAAATATTAGCTTCTATTTCCTCCTTAGGTATATTTTGCAGAAGCAATTGCCCAATTTTCAGGTGAGTAGATTTCTTTAGTTCTTCTGGAATCAACGAATATGCTGCTTGTTGCACTCTGTCATGCAAGAACTTGTAACCCACTCGTGAAGTGTCGAAATTTAAATTAGCCGCTTCTTCTTGATTAAAAACTAAAGGAATACGGTAAGCTTCACTTAAAGGTAGAATTAATCCTGCTTGCAAAGCCGAGTGTAAATCATTTGCTGTCAAAGAAGCCGATTTTTCATTGACTATTGATAAAACATCCAAGCTAAATCTGTCACCCACGCAAGCCGCTAGTTTTAAAACATCTTGGGTGAGCTTTGGTAGCTTTTGAACTCGACTTGCAACCAGTTCAACTACATTTTTATCGGTAATTCCGATTGATTGGATATCCTCTAAACTCCACTGCCATTTAGCATTAATGAAATCAAATGTTAAAAGTTTTTCTTGATGAAGTGCTTGAATTAGTTGTGTTATAAAAAATGGGTTGCCGCCTGTTTTATTAGAAATTAATTCAGCTAGTTGGATAATTTGATTATCAAATAGTCTGTTTTGCGGATCATGATTAAATTCTGTTTTTTGTAGAGTTTCTGCAACTAGCTGAGTTACATTCTCTAAATTTAAAGGTTGCAAGACAACATTATTGACAACTGTGCCAGTATTTTTAATTTCTTCTATTTTTTGGATTAAAGGATGTGCCGGACTAACTTCATTATCTCTATATGCCCCAATAAATAACAGATGTTTGCTATCTGTATCAGTAATTAGCAATTGAATTAAATTCAATGTGGCTGAGTCTGCCCATTGCAAATCATCTAGAAAGATGACTAAGGGGTGTTCTTTTTGGGTAAAGACTTGGATAAATTCTTTAAAAACCCGGTTGAAGCGATTTTGTGATTCTGTTGCCCCAATTTGGGCAATTTCAGGCTGTGTACCAATGATTAGCTCTACTTCTGGAATTACGTCAGCAATAACTTTTCCGTTTGTTCCTAAAGCTGATAATATTTTATTACGCCATATTTCTATTTTTTCATTATTTTCTGTCAGCAAATATCGCATTAAATAAGCAAAAGCTTGAATTAAAGAAGCATAAGGTATATTTCGCTTTAATTGGTCAAATTTGCCAGAAATAAAGTACCCTTGTCTGCGAGTAATGGGTTTATTAACTTCGTTGACTAGAACTGATTTACCAATACCAGAATAACCAGAAACTAGCATCATTTCACTAGTTCCAGATGTAACGCGCTCAAATGCAGCTAAGAGTTCATTAACTTGTTCCTCACGGCCATATAATTTTTGAGGAATTAATAACTGGCTTAAGACATCTAAACGACCTGGTACAAACTCAGTAATTGTATTTTTAGTTTCTAACTGGTTGAGACATAATTCTAAATCTGCTAATAATCCTGTGGCACTTTGATATCTATCTTCTGCATTTTTCGCCATCAGCTTCATCACAATTTCTGAGACGATGGCAGGAATTTTTGGATTTACTGACTGCGGTTTTATTGGTTGAACAGCAATGTGACTATAAACTATTTCTAGGGTATCTTGGCTAAAAAATGGTGTTTTCTTGGTAAGCATTTCATACAAAGTCACACCAAGAGAATAAAAATCAGTGCGATAATCGAGAATGCGATTCATTCTCCCAGTTTGTTCAGGAGACATATAGGCAAGTGTGCCTTCAACGCAGTTAGGGTTAGTAAACTGAGGATTTTCTTTATTGAGGCGGGAGGCTATACCAAAATCAGTGAGTTTAACAATACCTGTCTGGGAGTTAATGATGATGTTACTAGGTTTTATATCTTTATGAATAATCTGGTGTTTATGCAAATAAGCTAGAGCTTTAGTCAGTTGAACAGCAATGTTTAAATACTTAATTAAGTCAAGTTTTTCTATCTGTATAAGTTGGTCTAAAGCCTGACCACCAAAGTCTTCTAACAACAGCCCCACACGATTTTCAAAGGTTTCTAGACTGATAGCTTTAACTATGTTGGGATGGTCTAAACTCTGCTGAATTTGATACTCATTTTTAAGACGAGTAAAGGCTTCGAGGGTAGGGTATTCATTTTTAAGCAACTTGAGGATAATTCGCTGTTGCGTCTTTGGCATTTGTGTTTGATAAATAATTGTTTGGATTCCTTCGTGGAGAGTCGAGTTGATTTGGTATCCAGTACGATTTGGCATTGATTTATGACTATCAAATTACAAAATTAGCATCACCCCTCGTCTTGTCATGAAAGGGGTTCTATTTTAATTATTCCCAGTATGTAGAAAATTATTAACATTGCGATTCCGTATCCAAGGGTTGTAAATTAAAAAGCTGATTTCCCTTGTAACGAAAACCAATGGCTACAGCCTGACTGTAATTTTTATGCCAACCGCAGATAAGGACACTTTTGTAAAAATCCAGATGCCTTATTATGAGCATCTAAGTTATGAGTATGTGCTGGCGTAGGTCGAATAATGCCACCAAAAAGGTCATCTAACCCGTAGGGAGTAAAAAATTGCCATTGGCCTTGTGTATCTAGCCGAACTCCGACAGCAGTAGCAGTGTGCAGCCAATCTGTGATGCCATCCTCTGTACTAGTGTAAGGTCTGCTACCAAGCCGCCACCGAGCAAAACTGGCTTGATTTTTGACATCAAACTGGTCATGAGGAAATTGTTCTGTGAGAGTCGCCTTTGCTGCTAGTTCCTGAGAACGGTTTCCCTCTATATCAAAGAATGCAATATCAAAATCTTTAATACCTAACCCACACTCATTACCAAAAATTGAAGACCAAACTGTGTTTCGGACTGCACCCCCGGCTAACCACCAGTTAGGTAAATTTAGTTGAGCGATCGCAGGTAATACTGTATCAATAGGTGTATCCGCTAAAATCATCTGTAGACGAGTGTTACTATTCATATCAAATTCCTGGGATTGTCAAGTATAAGGTGAAAATATTATCATTCACATCTCATTAAGCTTACGGTCTTGATAGACCTACTGCGACACTTGGCAAGTTAAGGTTTATGAGGGTAACTGCTGAAGTCATAGTATAAAGAGAACAGGGTTTTACGGAAGGTTAAATTGTGAATTTAAAATTTTAAATTTTTATTTATGGAAGATTTATTTGCGCGGCTAGAACGCACACTCAATCCTGAACTGCCTTCCTTAACAGAGTCACAACAAAAACTCCTAGAAGAACTCAGCATTGATGAAAATCAACCCGGTACGATTTTGCATGACTTTCAAACCCTGATAGATTTTTTGCAAGCAAATGGGGTGGAAGTTAGTAGTGTTAATAACCTTCTACCACTGAAAGTACTATCAGAACTTAATTCTCGGTTAAGTTACCCAATTGAAATTAAACTAAAACGCCCTGTACAGAAATCATACCCTTACATTAATGGACTCTATCTGTTATTACGCAGTTCTGGAATAGCCCAAATTAGATCCCAAGGTAAGAAGCAATTTTTAGTATTAGACGCAGCCACCTTAGAATCATGGTCAAATCTCAACCCAACAGAACGCTATTTCAACTTATTAGAAGCTTGGTTAATTTGGGGAAATAACGAAATTTTGGGTGAGCATCAAGACTCATTCGGTAATTTATTTAGATGTATTCAGCTTTGGCCCCGCGTTCCAGATAAAGGTTTAAAGTTTCCTAAATATGAATACCAACACGATATTAGTTATTACCCTGGTCTGCATAATGTTGCTCTATTAGAGTTATTTGGATTGATATCAATCAAGCAAGGGAAACCACAAGAAGGCAAGGGGTGGCGCATTACTAGTTTACAACGCTTGCCCTTTGGTGATGCTCTGTTGCAATTGCTATTTCCGCTAGGTATACGAGGAGAATTGCAGGATGATGTCAATGTGACTTTTGGAAAATTGCAGTCACATTTTCAACCATTTTTTCCAGAATGGGAGAATAATTTATTTGTTCCAAAGCAAGGCTTTATTGATGGTATTTATATTTTTAAAGTATCTATTTTTCAGGCTTGGAGACGCATTGCCATACCAGCGAAAAAACCATTAGGCTGGCTAGCAGAAACAATTCTCGATGCTTTTGATTTTGACTATGACCACTTATATGAGTTTAGTTATAAAGACCGTTTTGGTCGCACAATCAAAATAGGTCATCCCTATATGGAAATCCCCCCATTTGCCGACCAAGTGCAGATTGGTGATTTGTCTCTAGAACCGGGGGCTAAAATGACCTATCTTTATGATTTTGGTGATAATTGGAAATTTGATGTGCAGTTAGAAGCAATTAATCCGCCTGATAATAAGATCAAAAAACCAAAGATTTTAGAAGTTCACGGAAATGCACCTCAACAGTATTGGAGTGAAGATGATGAATCAGATAAAGATGAATAATGGGATGAGATAGCATTAGTTATAATTAGGCAACACCAAATTCTAAAGGAGATGCAACCTGTGAGTCTTCCATATACTGGAGGTTGTCAATGTGGACAGATTCGTTATGAAATTCATGCCGAACCGTTAACTCTCTACGTATGCCACTGTAAAGAGTGTCAAAAACAATCGTCTAGTGCCTTTGGAATGTCTTTTACAGTACCACGAGATGCTGTTGTAATTGTTCAGGGACAACCGAAAGCTTGGACTCGCAAAGCTGATAGCGGACGCGAAATAAATAACTTGTTCTGCGGTGATTGCGGAACACGATTGTTCCATGAACGGACTTATAACCCAAATACTATTAACGTTAAACCCGGAACCTTAGATAATACAAGTTGGTTACGCCCAGTTGGGAACGTTTGGACACGCAATGCCCAATCATGGGTGATAATTTCAGACCAATTGCTCAATTATGATGGGCAACCAGAGGATATGCGCCCTCTGTGGGAAAAATGGACACAACAGCATCCATAAACCCATAACACCCTACAGCACTATCCCGACAAATCCTAAGATAATATTCTATAAATAGTTAAACTAAATAGAACAGGTAACGCATTCTCAAGGCTGCGATCGCGTCCCCACCCAAGCCAGGCGAGTACCCTCGGTTGGTAATATAACTCATTACTATACAAAACAAGATAATGACAAAATTTTCCTCGTAAAGTGCCTTAATTAACATGTTAAATTCTTTAAAATAGTAATAATAAACTAAAATCATAAGTTCAGTTTGTATATCATAGTTTTTTCTATACTTGTCTGCAAATCATGTTAATAAAAGCTTACATAGTATTAATATTTCATCTGAAAATTATTGGACATTTTCTTATTTAAGTAAAATTGGATAAAAAACAATATTTTGGTTCATTGTCAGCATTTTTAACAGTTAATTTCTAAACAAGATTGATGAAAAACGATACACCAGAAGAATTAAACACAGACCAAGAGATTGGGCGCTTGATTGATGAAGTCATGTCTTCATCTTTGACTGATGAACAGTATCGCAAAAAAATGCAGCGGCGCAAAGAAGTACAGGATCAACGCATAGCGCAAGCTGTACCAGAAAAAGGATTAATTATTGTAAATACTGGTAACGGAAAAGGTAAAACTACTGCGGCTTTAGGGATGGTGTTACGATCGCTAGGCCACGGGTATAAAGTTGCGATCGTCCAATTTATCAAAGGTAGTTGGGAACCTTCCGAAAAAAGGGTTTTCAGCTATTGGGAAGACCAGATAGAATTTCACGCAATGGGCGAAGGCTTCACCTGGGAAACTCAAGACCGCGATCGCGATCTTGATAAAGCTAGCGCCGCGTGGGAGAAATCATTAGAATACATCCGCAACCCAGACTTTCATCTGGTGTTGTTGGATGAAATCAATATTGCCCTGAAAATGTCTTATTTAGAAGTAGATGATGTTTTAGCAGGTTTGGCGCAAAAACCAGCTAATAAGCACGTTATTCTCACAGGTAGAGGCGCACCAGCTGCTTTAATTGAGTGTGCTGACCTTGTAACCGAAATGACTTTAATTAAGCACCCTTTCCGCGATCAAGGCGTTAAAGCACAACCAGGAATTGAGTATTAACTTCGAGATTATTTGCACATTTGCAACGTGCGGCGATCGCTAGCAGTAATAGAATTTAACCGATAAAAGTCTTGCAGAGCCAACGAGTAAGCATAAGAGTTAAACTCATCTTCACCAACTTTAGGTAGTCCATTGCTTGCAGCTACCTGATTCGACTGAGTAGAACTGGCTTCATTTGACGAAGTATTAACCGTCATCGCCAACTCTCCTGATGGGTTGAGTGTACCCTGAAAACAATTAAACTCTGATTGGGGCATATACAATGCACCCGTTACCTTGTCCTGCTGCTTTTGAAATATGATGTAACCTTGACCAAGCTGGTCTGATTTTGGGGATTGACCATAGAGGTAAACCCCATCTTTTACAGGAAAAGTCACTTTTGGTAAAGCTTTTGCCCCTTTTGTAGTTCCGCCAGAACCTGGAACCAAGGCTGTAGTTGTAGGTAATATTTTTCCGCTCTTATGGGCAAAAAGCCCTCTATCTCCAGAAGCTGCATTGAGTTGACTTCTCTGCTCTCTAACTTTTCTTAGCTTCGACAAAAGAGAATTTTCAGAGGGTTTCTGAATCTGAGCCGATGATAGTGGAGAATTTGTAATCGGTACTACTTGAGTCTGCCTGGCTATAAAGCCCAAACCGAGAAGTAAGCCTAAGCCCGCTAGGGAAATTCCCCACTGACGGGGAGATAAGAACTGATGAAGGTTGTTAAGCACCCTACTTCTCCTGTTAAAAAACTAACTAAGTTCTCTAGAACTTACTTACATCATAACCAAGTCTTAATTGTCAAAGACTTTGTTAACGACTTATATTACTATTGTCCAAAAAAGAAAACTGTCAAAAACTAAAGTTTTTATTTAATTTAGTTCAACAATCTTAGATTAGCATCAGTTAGAGCCTTTATTCTTCATCCAATAGATTCATCCCATTGGGTGAGGTTAATCATAAATTAACAACTCTCAATTAATCTCGGTTTTTTGGCATCTTGTTTTTTGCTTTTTAATAAATGAAAATTACTGTCATTATTTTCTCAAATGTACCCCCGTAAAACTACAGTATAAAATCCAAATATTTTTCCTAGTTATCAGCATAAAAAAATCGCCCCCTGAATTCAGGGGGCGCATCACCAAGGTGGTGGAAAGACGCGGTATTTCGCGTCTCTCGTTTTAACTAGCAACGTATTCTTTAACATTGGCACGACGGCGACGCAGATGAGCCAAAGCTTGATGCTCTAACTGGCGGACGCGTTCCCGGCTGAGATTCAATCTCTCACCAACTTTCGCCAATGACATTTCGTTACCATCTTCTAAACCAAAGCGTAGGGCTAAAACTTCTCGCTGTTGCGGGGTTAGTTCTGCTAGCAGGTTGTTCAAGTCTTGACGCAAGAATTCCTGGTTGGTGTAATACTCTGGCGATGGGCCGCTATCTTCGAGCATTTCTTGCAACTCAGTATCCTGATTATCGCCAACTTTAACATCCAAAGACACTGGTTGACGCGCCATGTTCAGGTACTCGCGGATCTGAGCAGGTTCTAGTTCCAGTTCTTTGGCAATTTCGGCTGGAGTAGGCGATCGCCCTAAGGTTTGAGCCAACTCGCGCTGCACTTTCTTGATTTTATTCAGTTTCTCCGTAATGTGGATCGGTAACCGGATGGTGCGACCTTGTTGAGCGATCGCCCGGGTAATCGCTTGGCGAATCCACCAGTAAGCGTAAGTCGAGAACTTATAACCCCTCATTGGGTCAAATTTCTCTACACCCCTTTCTAATCCTAGTGTTCCTTCCTGGATTAAATCCAGAAACTCCATATTCCGCTTTTGGTACTTTTTAGCAATAGCAACAACCAAGCGCAAATTCGCTTCGATCATTTTTTGCTTTGCCCGCTTACCTTGCGCCACCGTTTGTTGGATCTCGGTTTCCGATTGTTGAACGTGGTCAGCCCATTCTGACATATCCGGTTCGCGGTGCAGTTTCTTCGCTAAAGCTTCTTTGGCGTCGATGAACTTCATCATTTGTTGCACCTGCTTTCCATAGACAATCTCTTGTTCACGGGTTAGCAGTGGTACACGACCAATTTCTCGCAGATAGGTTCGCACCATATCAGCGGTGAATCTGGTATTGAGGTTTTCCGTTTGGGTGTTGACAGTAGGCATTGGTGCGTTTTCCTCTACTCCGTAAACACAATGTATGTTTTCTTACTAAAATGGATGGAGGAAGGTAGTACATCTATCACGAAATATCGGGAGCTATCAAAAGTAATTATCAATTGATCTAGCCGTTTTTCAGACGGTTAGCTCCCAATGATAGGTTCCCCTACCTTCCCTAAATTTTCAATCTTTATATAAGCACGCTGGTTGTTTTTGAGAATTCTTCTTTTAGGCAGTTACTGACAGTAACTGGAAATCCGAAGTCGGTATGAGTTCCACTTATCTTTATAGTACGATAAATCAGGCAGATAGTAAAGTATCTTAAGATAAAGTCTCTAATTATAATTCAAAATTGCCCGTTTGCAAAAAAATAAACTTCCTTGAAATTACTGACTATATCTATAGTGACGCCAAAAACTCCTCTTCTGTTGCCAGAAACTAGCCGGATAACCGAACTAAATTTGCTGTGAGGATGGAGGGATGTTACGAATTGGGCATGGGGCATTGGGCATTGGGCATGGGGTATTGGTTATGACTGATTATTTGACCAATAACTAATGACCAATGACAAATGACTATTTAGAATCCAAGGTCAGCTTTGGCTAGTTCAGCCGCAGCGAATACTTCTGCGTCGGGTTTTTCTTCCCAGGCTGGTTCACCAATTTCTTCGTAAAAAGTTGCGTCGTAAGGACGGGTACGTACTACTACTGGCATCGGAACGGCATGACCCAAAATTAAAGCTTGTTGCTTAGAGTCTAACTTTGCCAATACCGATCGCAGTCCGCTACCACCAGATACACCTGTGAAAATCGCGTCAATGTCTTTTTCGTCATTAAGCAAAGCGGTAATGCGAGTCCCAATCTGGGACATAACTTCATTATCTATTCCTGATGGGCGTTGATCAACTACCAAAAGTGTGACAAAATACTTCCGCAATTCCCGGGCAATAGTCCCAAATATAGTACTTTGGACGATAGCCGGGTCAAGGAAACGGTGCGCTTCTTCAATGGTAATCATCAATGGCGTCGGGCGATCGCTAGGATTTTTGCTTTGCAGGAATTTATCTGCTTTCTTTACGTAATGCTCGTGGATACGTCGGGTGATCATATTTGTCACCAACATATAAGAGAGCATATTAGACTGGGAACCAAATTCTATCACAACATTCTTCCCAGATTCCAGACACTGGACAATTTTACTAATATAATTCTGGGGGCAAACTGCTCGCATGTACTTCAAACTGTCCATCCGCAAGAGTTTGCGCTGCAATGCCATAATCGAGCCTTTGTGTCCGCGCTTCTCGTCGCAGAACATCTCGATTTCTTCGTTAGTCATGTTCAGCAGTTGGACAATCCAAGACTTGCCAAACTCACTATATAGAATATTGGCGTTATCTAGGGCTGCGTCAGAGAGTCCTAAATCTCGACTACATAACTTAATATCTTCAACTTCAATTTGCTCGTAACTCAAATAGAGTTCTTGAGCATCACGCACACCCCGGCGCTTTGTCGATTCTGGGTCGAGGGTGTAAACTTCCACCTTGCTGGGGAAAAGTTGCTTTAATCCCTTAACGGTATTTACGTTCTTCCCTTCTGCGACAGCTTCCCAGCCATACTCAGAGTGCATATCAAAAATCAAATTTACCGCCGCATTTTTACGGATAACCCCAGCTAAAAGTAACCGTGTTAGAAAGGATTTACCAGTACCAGATTTCCCAAAAACCCCATTACTCCGTTCTACGAAGCGGTTTAAATCTATGCAAACGGGCACATCCATATCCAAAGGTTTGCCGATAGAAAAATTGCGCCTTTGGGGGTCATCTTCCCAACCAAAGACCCGGCGAAAATCGTCAACACTTGCTTCGTAAACTTGGCTAAAGTGGCTAGGAATAGTTTTAACAGGCAACAATTCCATCGTAGTACTGGTTTGGGGCACAAATGAAGCCAAACCCGTCACTGATGGGAGGAAGGGGTTTGTCGATTTGCCATTTGTTGGGGAAAAAGATTCTTCAGTTTCGGGAGTGAACATCAACATCGGTGCGAGGTTGATAGTACCGTATGTACCACTTCCGGCTAAAACATCTCGCAAAAAAGTGTCTTCCCAACTAGGAGGATTAGCAATAATTCGGGCATTAGCAGCTCCCAATGCTACATCTGTCAGCATACAAAAAAAGCGCGATCGCATCCCTTGCACAACAAGAAACTTACCCACCCGCATATCTTCTACAGAAATGTCAGGATGCAATCGTACTTCTAAACCTTCAGTTAGAGAACCTTGAATAACCGAACCTAATGGCTGTCCTGAATTCATTTTATTAGTCATTAGTCATTAGTCATTTGTCATTTGTCATTTTCTTCATGCCCAATGCCCAATGTCCAATGCCCAATACTTCTCTACGAGAGGCTTCGCCAACGACTACGCTCAGTACAAGTGCCCCATGCCCCATGCCCATTACCTAGTCAATCTGAATCGAGGTTGGCGCACTTCCCGTTGGTGGAGTGGTACTGATTAATGGTTTGCGGAATTGGGCGTAAAGGCGATCGCGCCAAGTAAAGAATGGTTCATAATCTATATTCTCTGCAAAGATTGGCAATCCTTTACCTCTAATAGAAGCTGGTAAATCTAAATAAGGGCCAGACGGGAACTTGAGCAATATCGATAAGCCAGCCACTGCCAAGTCAGCTAAAGTTGGCTCATCTCCTGTTAAATAAGGACTATCTGCCAATAATAACGTTACTGCTTCCAAGTCTTGTTTTAAGGATGCGATCGCTGACTTGATCATATCTGGACTATAACCTACGCCAAAACCCAACACTGAGAGGAAGTCACTAGGTACTCCTTCAACAAGACTTTTAAATATATCTGGTGTCGAGGTCGGTAATAAAGACTTGCGGAAATTTTGATCTTGACTTATCGCTGCAAATAGTGCTTTGCGACCTTTGACGCCTATGGACTCATCAGCCCATTCTTCTATTAATAAAGTTAAACCCCGTTTTTTGGGATCTTGCGGTATTATTGGGCGATCAGGATACTCTAAGTCTAAATACTTAGCTATTTCCGTAGAATCCACAATATACTTGTTCCGATCTTTTAATACCGGAACTTGTCTTTGACCAGTCAATCGGAACAATTCTACCTGTCCAATCCCAGGCGTAACCTCTATTTTGCGGTAATCTAGCCCTTTAAAATCTAGAATTAGGCGCACTTTTTCTGAGTATTGAGATAGTTCCCATTGGTATAATTCCAGCATTTTGTATACCTTGTAACTGGTCAACTTCTGAACTTTACAATTGTATCTTTAGTTCAAGTAATTTTTCTTGACATTAGTTGATTATTCTCAATCTAATTCACATTAGAATTGAACTTATACATGATTTTGGGCAAAATAAATCGATTAAAAAATATTATTTTTTGAGAGATTAAAATCTTAAATGATTAAATAACTTTAGTTGCTTAGTCGTGATTATTCAGCACTTACTTTAATTTCCGTAACTCTTAGCCTACTTTCAAGATATCTAGGTACTTGATTACTGGATTTTTGCTGTGTTGCTAATGGTTGATTTTAGATACTATAGCTTTTACACCATAAAAAATAATTCAAGATTTTTGAATCAACCATTAAGTCGCATGTTGTTTGTATCAAAAATTACTTTAAATCAGACTCTTTATCAAATCTTGTTGTAAATCATAACTTGTAAATATAAATATAAGATTTTTACACTTTCTTAGAGTTAACGCTACACCAAATGAGGCTTTTTAAATCCTTTTGCTGTGATGGAGAAAATCTACTTAATTTACATGAAATATATGGTAAGTATATTTCATCCTTGTTAAGCCTGAGCCGAAGTTAGATATTTAACCTCTTCAACACAAACTCTTCGGAAGAATAATTTTACTTCCTTCTTAAGTTAGATTTTGTGCATAGCAAAATGTTATAAATCTTTATGTAATGTGTGGACAAAAAGACAAACAAAATTTATGAAGACAAATTACAGCAAATTGCTGACCACGTTGGCAGGCATAGCAGGATTTACTAGTTTCAACCTTCTGATTACCTTACCATCTGATGCGAAATCCGCACTAAATCCTAATCCCGGTATTTTCAACGAAGCCCCTTATAACCAGGGTCAACGCCTTCAAGCAAACGCTTCCCCAATAGAAAAAGGCAATACCAAACGCCAAGAAGTAGCGCAGCAAAGTGGTGGAACGCTAAATCCCAGACCAAGTATTTTCAACGAGCCTCCTTATAACCGGGGTGGTAGTGTTACACCTACTGAGCCAACACCCAGCACTCCAGGCACTACCCCAGGACTTCCTACAACTCCACCAGCACCAGGGGCAACCGACAATCAAGGTAAGAACTTGTTAGCGTTGGCAGAGTCAAATGCTTCTTTTACCACCTTAACTAAGGCTTTAAAAGCAGCAGGGTTGACTGGAGCTTTGCAAGGCAAAGATAACTTAACTCTTTTTGCACCCACTGATGCAGCTTTTGCTAAGTTGCCACAAGATGCTTTGCAAGAATTGTTAAACCCAGCCAACAAAGAAGTATTGCTCAAGATTTTAACTTACCATGTGGTACCTGGTAAGGTATTGTCCACTGATTTAAAGTCTGGCGAAGTTAAAAGCCTTGAAGGTGGCGCAATCAACGTTAAGGTTGATCCTGCTACCGGTGTAACTGTCAATGATGCTAGAGTGACACAGGCAAATATCACAGGCAGCAACGGTGTAATCCACGCAATTGATCAGGTTATTTTACCTCCTGACTTGTAGTTTTTCAGTATCAGTACAACCTGTAGCGGACTAGGTTGACATAAAATATTAATAGGAAAAAATTCCGTTCAGATGTTATTTTGGACGGTTTTTTTGTAATAAAAGTGAGTTAAATTAGCAACCCCGTCTACAAATTAGAGCAGATTGATATTAAGTTCGGCTATTAAAATCTCTTTGCGTGTCCTTGCTCTCGCCTCAGCCTAAATGATAAGTCTTTATATAGGAATCATATTTGATTTATGAAAATATTGTAACTGCCTAGCTAGTAGTAATTGAGGCGAGAAAAACACAGACATTACCAAGTA
>NZ_JAYGHD010000049.1:0-24019 GCF_034932245.1 Nostoc sp. UHCC 0251 | reverse complement strand
CAGGGTGGTTTCATACAAAGAAAGAAAAAACTTTGTGCAGTTGATTGGAGAGGGCGCGTTGTGCTTGAGGAATAGTTCGGAAACGAAGTTGGCGAGCGATCGTAATAAAAAAGTTGTGTAAGATAGACCAATTCACAGGGGCATTGCCACCACGCCGTGGTGGAAAGTCTTCTTTGAATGTCACATCTCTGACCCAATGCAGTCGATTTTCGATACCCCAAGACAAGTGAATGTCGGCAAGTAACTGTTGAGCTTCGAGATATTGACTACAGATATAGAATTGACGCTCAGAAAATGGCTGACCATTGCGCTCACCCTGACGCTCGACAACCACAAAAGTTTTGAGTCCAGACCATTTTTTTTGAAGTGGTTCGGGGGCAGCAAAAACCTTGCACTCACGTTGGACTAGTCGAGAATGAACTTTCTCTACAGTTGTGGCACTGCTGAGTGGAGTATCCTGTTGTGATTCAGTTTGAGCCATTTTATAGAGTGTTGGTTGATTTTCTTTTAATCCAATCAGGTAATCATTGCCACTATCGATGATCAGCGATACAGTTTTTTTTGGCAGTGTAACGCATCAAGGGTAAAAACGACTTGTTGACCACAAAACTCGGAGATTAATTGTTTGACGATGTCTACGACGGGCTACGCCTACGCCACTTCACTAATTTTTTTGTTGGACATTGGTTGCATCCTGAGTACAATACCCCGTTCATGGCTATAAACTGATACTGTACTGATAAAGTTTTGGTAAGACTGACTGTAATCTGTGACTGTGCAACGAATGCCTTTACCATCTATTGCCAATCTTTCTCCTGGTATTGGTGGAACAAAAACCGATGCCCAATTATTAAATAAATCTGTTAGTGGCTGAAAATCCACTGTTTTCAGTACTCGTCGAAATGTTGAATAGGATGGAAAATTGATTGTCACATCTAGGTTTAACAGTTCAATCAAGCTCTGTCTGTGTACACGGGTAAAATCTTCGAGTGGTCGATAGCCCCAATATCCACTCATCGCTCCCAGCAATATCAGAAACAGTACTAACCACAATTCATGTCTCCGTCCTCTAATGTGCCGATAGTCTCGGACCTGCTGCAACTGTTCGATGAGATTGTTCATACTTCCAGATTGTCAATTTCCGATCGCCTCCCATAAGTATTGTCATTTTTCTCTGTTTGTATGAAACCACCCTGCTTAATCCCCCCTTGGAAAGGGGGGAAAAATAGATCCAGTTCCCTCCCCTTGTAAAGGGGAGGGTTAGGGTGGGGTAATTCGAGGACTGGTAATGAATGATTCGATAACTTATGTGTACACCGTAGCCTACAAGGGGAGAGGTAATTCAATAACTTGCGTGTACACCGTAACCTTTTTAAGCAGGATCTAAAACTTTTTACCCCTCATTTTTCAGAAATTGAGCATAATATTGTTGAAGCTTCATCAAGATGCGTCTAACTCACACCTGCTCATGAAAAAACAGCGTTTACACGCTTATAATCAGCTAATTCAAACCCTGCTAGATTGCCCTAGCGGGGAAGAACCAGAGATATTAGCAGCGAATACAGAATTGCTAGATGCTGACTTTGTGCAGGTTGTTGTAGCAGCAGCAGAGCATTTTGCCCAGCAGGGAGACGAAAATACTGCAAACTGGTTGAGAAACTTAGCAACATATCTCACTACCCCAGAAACTACCCCCATCACCCAAAAAGATATAGAAACTTACGGGCAATTTTTAATAGAAATACTGCAAGCAACAGCAAAAAGCAACGGCAATACTCAAGTAATTTACCCCTTGCTAGCAGCAAATACCGATAAACTCAATGATATTTTTGCAAAATTATTGCGTCATTGGGCAACAAATACCTTAGCAGAAGCGGAACCAGATGTAACACCATCCATCGCCGCAGTGATTGTTACTTTTAGTAATCTAATTAAACAGTTTCCCTTGGGTAGCAAAGCCAGCAACATGGAAATTGCGATCGCTGGCTACGAAATCGCCCTAACTGTATATACCCGCAGCGCCTTTCCTGAAAAATGGGCAATGACACAAAATAATCTGGGGAATGCTTACGGTGAGAGAATATTCGGAGAACGAGCCGATAATATTGAAAGTGCGATCGCTGCTTTTTCTGCTGCACTGGAAGTTAGAACCCGCAGCGCCTTTCCTGAAAAATGGGCAGGTACGCAAAATAATCTGGGGAATGCTTACGGTGAGAGAATATTCGGAGAACGAGCCGAGAATATTGAATTTGCGATCGTTGCTTATTCTGCTGCACTCGAAGTTTACACCCGCAGCACCTTTCCTGTTGATTGGGCAGGTACGCAAAATAATCTGGGGATTACTTACGGTGAGAGAATATTCGGAGAACGAGCCGAGAATATTGAATTTGCGATCGCTGCTTATTCTGCTGCACTCGAAGTTTATACCCGCAGCGCCTTTCCGGAAAATTGGGCAACGACGCAAAATAATCTGGGGAATGCTTACGGTGAGAAAATATTAGGAGAACGAGCCGATAATATTGAATTTGCGATCACTGCTTATACTGCCGCACTGGAAGTATTAACCCGCAGTGCCTTTCCTCAATACCATACAGAAACTTTATTAAATCTTGGCAGGTTATACCAAGACGAAAAACAGTTTAACTCAGCTTATGATAAATTTGTTGCAGCAATAAAAACAGTCGAAGCTTTGCGCGGAGATATTGTTTCCGGCGAAGAAGCCAAGCGGAAACAAGCGGAAGAATGGAATCAACTTTATAAACGGATGGTGGAAGTTTGCCTAGCATTGGCAAGAGACACTGAGGCAATAGAATATATTGAACGTAGCAAAACCCAGAATTTAGTAGAACTGTTAACCAAAGCAACATTAAAAAATCCAGAAAATTTGCCTTTAGTTAGTAGTAGCATCAACTTTGGAGAAATTCAAAACCTCTTAGATAACAAAACTGCAATCATCGAATGGTATCTTTTTAATGATTGTTTTCGCGCTTTCATTATCACCTGCGACAATAACCCAGCCATCTGGCATTCTAATAAACAAGACTTAGATGCCTTAATCGATTGGACAAATGAATATTTAGATGACTACAACAACCCGGAAGACCAAAATAAAATTCAATGGCAGAATCAGCTAGAAGAACGCCTGAAAAAGCTAGCAGAAATTCTGCATCTTGAGGAAATCTTAAACCAATTACCAAAACAATGCGATAGATTAATCCTTATTCCTCATCGCTACTTACACCTGTTTCCTCTCCATGCTTTACCTGTCAAGGAATCATACCTAATTGACTTATTCCCCAACGGCGTAGGCTATGCACCCAGTTGTCAACTTCTACAACAAGTCCAGCTGCGTCAACGTCCTGACTTTCAATCTTTCTTTGCTATCCAAAACCCTACACAAGACTTATACGAAAAAGATTTAGGAGCAGTTGCAGCCATCAAAAAACAGTTTACTGATGCTAAGATTTTGAAGCAAGACCAAGCTAACAAGTCAGCAATTCTGCTCGGCATTAATGAAAATATTCACAATGTCACACTAAATGAAAAATTGCTGAAAGCTAACTGTGCTTTTTTCTTCTGTCATGGATACTTTAACTTTGCTTCTCCCCAAGATTCTGGTTTACAGTTAGCTGATGGAAACCTGACTTTAGCAGATATCATTACTCATTTCAAACTAGAAAACTGTCGCCTAGTCACTCTCTCTGCTTGCGAAACTGGTTTGACCGACTTCACAAGCACGAGTGATGAATACATTGGTTTACCCAGCGGATTTTTGTTAGCAGGTAGCACCAATGTAGTCAGTAGCCTTTGGACTGTCGATGCTATAGCTACAGCTTTATTGATGATTAAATTTTACGAAGAACTACAGCAGCAAAGTAATATTGTATTAGCTTTAAATACAGCACAACGTTGGTTAAGGGATACAACACTCAAAGGCTTTCAAGATTGGCTGATTAACTCCTCACTAAGTTATGTTTGCATAGAATATTTAAATAAATCCTTTGTTGCTTATCATGAAAATACCTTAACCAAACCGTTTGAGTCACCTTTTTATTGGGCTGCTTTTTGTAACATAGGTAAAGGAGTTTAGAAAATGTCAATTTATAAAAATGGTATCAAAGCTTTTATTCAAGTGCTTGACTCCCAATCAAATTTGATTCCGACTCAAGACTGGAATGAATTGCAGCAACTATCGAGTCAGTTACCAGAAGACAATGAGGAAATTGTAGAAATCTTAGAAAATTGGTTGCAATCAGAATCCCGTAATCAAGTTCTAGAAGCTTATAAGCAAAATCTGGAATCAATCACTGATAAATTACCTATTAATGTCAGTACAAACATAGGAATAGCTAATAGTAAATCACAGACTCCAGCCAATCAACCTAGTGAATCATCAAAGGAACTTGTAGATAACGCCATAAAAAACAACTCTCCTTTGTCTGAAAACACTAAACCAAACAAAAAATAGTGAAAAATTTCAGCCTCAGCCTCTATGCTTTTCATCTCCGCCATACCCTAACTGAACTTCCCGGTGAAGTTGTGACAGATGCTAATCTCTTGTGGGAAAATCTGGTGAAAGTGGGTGAAGGTTCGCTAACTTTTGTTGGATTGAAAGATTTACGCTCAAAATTAGTTTGTTATCAAAATGGTGAATACGAACCGAAGCGGGAAATAGGAAGAATACCAGAACGGTTAATTGATGCTCAAGATTTAGATTTGGGTAGTCTTCCAACAATTGATAGTGGAAAAAGTCCCCAATCCTGGCAAGATTTTATTAATAAAGACTGTAAAAAATGGCAAGAACAAATCCAAACATATATTAACTATCTGACTCCAGGTCAAGAATTGTTTGGACAATTAGTTGATACTATCCGAGGTATAGTAGAAACAGAACAAACTGAGCGCGATCGCTCCCTAGAAAACACAATCCAAGTATTAGGTATAGGATTTGGTGGCGGTGCAATTATCTCCGGCGTAATCGTCCAACACATCGACAAAATCAACCAACCCCTAACGCCAATATCTCCCAACAACCCACCCCATCCGTTTTACGCATCATTGCTTTTGAGTATTTTTGCTACACTGTTATTTATTGCCTTGGGTTGGTGTTGGATAAATAAAGGACAAGGAAGAAAGAATTAATAACTAATAACTAAATTCTTATGGCAAACACTATTTCAATTACCGATTCTCTAGTTCCCAATCCCATCCCTAAATCAACAATTATTCGTTTAGAGAATATCTTTAAAGTTTACGGCAGTGGTGAAACTGAAGTTAAAGCACTCGATGATGTGAATTTGACTATCCACAAGGGCGAATATTGTTCAATTATGGGGCCTTCTGGTTCTGGTAAGTCTACAGCTATGAATATTATCGGCTGTCTAGACCGCCCCACAGGCGGACATTATTACTTAGATAATATTGATGTGGCGCAAATGGATGATAAATCTTTGGCACACATCCGCAACAAAAAGCTGGGGTTTGTCTTTCAACAATTTCACCTATTGCCCCAACTTACAGCATTAGAGAATGTGATGCTGCCAATGTTGTATGCTGGTGTGAATTCAAAAGAAAGAAGCGATCGCGCCACCGAAGCATTGACACGAGTGGGTTTAGCAAATCGCCTCAACAACAAACCAACTCAACTATCTGGTGGACAACAGCAAAGAGTAGCGATCGCACGTGCCATTGTCAATCGTCCTATAGTACTCCTAGCCGATGAACCTACAGGCGCACTTGATTCGCGCACAACCCAAGAAGTCTTAGATATTTTTGGCGAACTCAATGCTAGTGGAATTACTGTTGTTATGGTAACTCATGAACCAGAAGTTGCTCGTCAAACCCAGCGCATCATTTGGTTCCGTGATGGTCAAGTGGTACACTCCAATCTCACACCATCCAATTTGAGTCAGTTAGTCTCATAAGTTATTAAAGTCCGTCTACCCTGCGGGAATGCCAAGGGTAGGCGGACTTTATTTATGTAGCCGCGACTTTTAGCCGCTAGTCCCGATTACAAACTTGACGTTTTTCCAGTTTGTGCTTGCGTCTCAATCGGCTTAACATCGGTGTAACCCACTTCACCAGCTATTGTCCGAAACACCGAAATTTGCTCGTCAAAATCTAATCCTTCAATCTGGGAAACCAGATCATTAATTGCCTTAGTTGGCTCGTAGCTAGCTGGTAAATCAACCACCTTATCTCCCATAGCTACCGCCCAAGCATACCAAACTAGCAGCTGATTGTTTTCTTTGATCGCCCCATAAGCACGGGAATATTCTGTATCTTTGCGGTTAACAATATCCCGCATAATATCTAGTTGCTGCTCATCTGATAACTCAAAATAGTCTCCTAGCAGAAGTGGTGCTAACTCTGGTTCGGCCGCAGCAGGAGCAGCAGGTGTGATAGAATCACCCATTTTTTTATAAACCAAATAGAACCAAGCTAATTTTGCATCAGTATCTAAATTGTTAAATGCATCTACCAATTTTTGAGTTTCATTGCTCTGGGCTTGAGAAATAGTTTTATCGTAACTTGCAGTCATAATTTGATTTCCAAAGAAATTTCACACATCAAACTAAGGCTTACCAAGATTTGAGCATCAGATTCTACTATCGAGAGAAAGAGTTATATTATTTGCAAATTGTAGTTTGAATATACCTTTTAATAGAGGTAAAGTCACTCCGAAGGGAGCATAGAAATAACTAATTACTTTGTTATGCTCTTTCAAGTAAGCAATAAAAAATTTAACTTAAGGATTTTAATTATGCCTGATGAAGTAAAGCCCGATGTTAATGAAGCTTCCACCCATGATGCTCAATTAGCTGCCGATAGCATAGCTAGTGGTGAAGAAAAAGCGCCAAACGTCGATTTTGATGCTGATTATGCAACTGCACAACAATTCAGCGTTAGTGAAGTTGATCGCACGGGTGAAGGCGCAGCAGCAGCCAAAGCAGCCACTGCACCTCAATATAAAACCTCTAAACCACAAGAGACAACAACTCAAGCGCAGTCAACTGGTAATCCTGACGATTATGCAGAGTTAGCAAAGGAAGTTGGGAATTCTAAGACTGAGGGTGTAACTAATGTCAGTGATGATCTAGTAAAACAAGCTTTGGAAAAAGGTGAACGAAAAAATTAAGTTTTCCTGATATCTTGCTATTTTGTATGGTGGGCAATGTCACAAATATTAAATTGAAGTTTTTGGTAATGGTAGACATTGCCCAGTTCCCGTTTTAGTCATTTGTCAATAGTTAAAATTTTTACTATAGATTTTTGACTATTTTTTAATTAACGCCCATTCATTACTTCTATTAGTTCGCTAGGACGGTGAATTAAATAATCTGGATTTTGCTTGGCTAGTACTTGCGGGGAATTAAAGCCCCAAGTCACTGCAATCACTTGGATATTTGCTTTCTTTGATGCTTCTATATCTCTGGTTTCATCTCCGACATAAATAACTTCTTGAGGTTTGAGTTGATTTTGCCTTAATACATTATTTATGATAGTTGTTTTACCAAAAATTGTAATTCCTGAGTAGATAAAATCAAATAGGTGATTTAAATCATTGATTGTAAGGAATTGCGTCACATTTTCTTTAGAATTAGAAGTGATAATTCCCAGTTGATATCCTTCATTTTGAAGTTCCATTAATGCTTCTTTAATTCCAGGAATTGGCTTTAATTCTGGGATTTTGTTTTTTAATTCTCCTTTAACTTTTTTAACTAAAAAAGGTATTTTAAATAGAGAAACTCCTGAATATTTAATAATTTCCCTAGATGTTAAGTTTTTAAGGAGGGCTAATTGCTCTGGGCTTATTTGTCTATAACCAAAGTCTACAGCTAGACGATTGGCAATACTTACAAGGGCATCTACCGTATCAGCAATAGTGCCATCAAAATCAAAAATAATTACTTTCGGGGTCATTATTTCGCCTGGATGCGTCAAGATTAGCTAGGGCGTTGCGTCGTAACATTTCTGGCTTAATCCGCCGCAAGGCAGATGCTGGAAATCGTTTATTCCACTCCTGATCAGAGATTTGGGCTAATTCTAGCAGTTGGGGAGCAATATTCCCAGGATAAGGCTGAAACTCTTCAATATCAGTTGTTTGGGCGAAACGTTGATTCCAAGGACAAACATCTTGGCAAATATCACAACCAGCAACCCAGCCTTGTAAATGGTTTGCTACTGTCTCTGGCAATTTATCTTCCCGATTTTCAATGGTGTGATAAGCGATGCAGCGATTAGCATCCACGACAAAAGGCTGAGTAATTGCACCTGTAGGACAAGCCTGAAGACAACGAGTACAGCTACCGCAGTGTTCTGTATGCGGGCGATCGCTCTCTAATTCCAAATTGGTTAACACTTCTCCCAAAAATACCCAAGATCCATATTCGCGTGTAATTACATTACCATTCTTGGCAATCCAACCAATTCCGGCAAGTTGAGCCAATACTTTATCTTGCACTGGGCCAGTGTCTGCATAATAACGAGCTAATACACCTTCACCAAGTGATTCTAGCCATGTAGATAGCTGCTTGAGTTTTTTATGCATTACCTTGTGATAATCCCTCCCCCAGCCATAACGGGAAATTTTGGCGTATTCCTCGCCTTTAGGACGTTGATGTGGTGTGTAGTAATTTAGCGCCACACATATTAGCGATCGCGCTTCTGGCATCACTAAGTGAATATCCTGACGTTTTGGGTTAGCCATCCATTCCATATCGGCGTGATAACCCAGTTCAATCCATGCTTGCAACCTCTGCGCTTCTATGGCATTTACGTTATCTACACCAGCAATTCCAACTTTGTGAAAGCCCAACTCGCTGGCTTTTTCTTTCACCACACTGCTGCTTGTTACAGAATACTGATTCATTTTTTTTCGGGATTTTGCCTAAATAAAGGCATTTTTATTCTACATTACGTAGTCAATACTTTATTAATATTTGTTGCTTATACTACATATAGCTTTTATCTATGAATTTTCGTGAATTGGTATCAGCCTTCTCTGTGAGACGGTATGCGAACAAAATAGGGCTAGATATACTCATTAGACTTCTTGCAGAAGTGGGTAAAGGGCAAGGGGTAAAGGGAAAAGCTGCTGGTAAAAAACCCTTTCCCTTTAACCTTTCCCCTTTCCCCCTCTTGCAAAATTAGTTTTGCAAGAGGTCTACTACAAAGCTTTAATTATTTATGCTGGCATACTTGAGATGTGTCTAATCAAAACTTCCATCGTGAGGAAGATTTATATAAATGTGGCAATCTATCTCAACAGTGGCTTTCTTTTTACCTATTTTTATATTGAAATGAATATTCAGCTAGTATGATACAGGTAATTTTATGACATCTGCTGAATTTATCTCCCCAGGGCAGTTGAAAGAAGAATTCCAGATTGAGGGAATTACAGAAACTAATGTGCTGAGTTATTTTGAAACCTTAAATGCAGGAGAATTTGAGGCAACTGCTGCCTTATTTGCGATAGATGGTGTGATGCGTCCACCATTTGAATCTGATATTGTGGGGACAGATGCGATCGCAGCCTACTTAAAACAAGAATCCCAAAACATAAAAGCTTACCCCAATACAGGAATAGCCCAGACTTTAGAAAATGATACGATTCAAGTCCAAGTAACAGGCAAAGCACAAACTTCGTGGTGTAGCGTGAATGTCCTGTGGCTATTTATCCTCAACCAACAAGGGCAAATTTCCTATACTAAAATCAAACTTTTAGCTTCTCCCCAAGAGTTACTCTCTTTACGGCGTGAAAACTAGCAAATAAGTATATAGTTTTTCCTAATCAAATGAGGTAAATCATAGTCTCCTCCTCATTTGCCCTACGGTGTACACACAAATCCTATAAGCCTTGCCTGATAAGATACAAGCCTTATTAGGTAAGGTTTGTATCTTATCAAGTTGAATATCAATAGTGTCAGCTTATTAATATAGCCTTAACGGAAAATCAAGGATTTTAAAAATAATTTTCTGTTCTTTTCCGTCCATTTGATTCCCAACTCAACTTGTATGTACACCATAGTCTCGCTTGCCGGGGTGGCGTTCTTATACGTCACTCAGCTGAGAACCGCCATAATAGCTTAGGCAATGTTTGCTCATACCCAAAACAGAATCTAGGCATCAAAATTCATATAAATCACGTGACTTGAAAAATAGTAACTTTTGTCTATTGGACTAATTCGGGTAAAGTAGCTTCTAACTTGAGACAGTTGGCACCATTAACCTGCAACTGGTAATCTACTTTATCCATAAGACGATTCATAATTAGCCAACCATAACCACCTTCTTGTTTTTCCATAGGGTTTGGAGCATAGTAGTTAGACATATCAAAGCCTTCGCCGTAATCCCAAACTTCTAGGGCAAGATCCCGGTCTTTTACCTCCAAACGCAGTAAAATTGTTAAATTTGGTTTGTCCTTGTGGGCATGACGGACTGCATTTGAGTAAGCTTCTACTAAAGCCAGTCTCAAACGGCTTGATTGCCTTGACCAATCCACAGATTCTCCTAGCTGAATTTTCAAACATCCCAGTAGCCAGGTTTCGACAATATTAAGAAAACTCAAATCACTTGGTACATGAAGCTCACTTTTCATGAATTATAAAATCTCCAGTGAAAGTATAGTTTGATCATCTTCTTGAACGTGGTTATCTGCCTGAATACGAGCTAGTAAATGGTTAAGAGAAAGCGGTTGTTGCTCTTGTTGCAAGAGTTGCCAAAGACCATCTTGATTCAGCATAGAACGGTTAACTGGGTCAACGCCAGACCCGGTTTTTACTGTTAAATCATAATTATTTGATACCGTTGCTTCCGTAATCCCATCGCTGGCTAGTAACAATGTGTCTCCAGCAGCGAGAACCAAACGGCCAGACTGTGCCTGCCACTTAGGCAAGATCCCCAAAGGGATGCTGCGAACTTTCAGGTAATTGGGATTGTCGGCTAAAGCACCTTGGCGTGACCATAACATTGGATAAATATGACCGGCGTTAGTGTAGACGAGTTCCTTAGTGGTAGGGGTATAACAGGCTAAAACAAGGGTGATGAAATAATTGTTGCTAATCAAGTCTTCACTGAGAGCGTGGTTGAGGTTCTGCATGACCACATTTGGCTCGGCTGGTGCTTCTTGAGATAATTCTCGACGCAAAACTGAAATAATACTAGCCATAAATAAAGCAGCTGGAACGCCCTTGCCAGAGACATCACCCACTGCCAACCACAAATCGCCTTTGGGATGGACAAAAACTTCAAAAAAATCGCCTCCTACTTCCCGCGCTGGGTAACAGCAGGCTTGCACCTTCACACCTTTGATGTCAGGTAAAGTTTGGCGTAATAAGTTGTATTGAATTTGGCGGGCTACCTCCAACTCATTGTGAATCTGCTGTTGTTTTTCTTGGAGGCGCTGGTAGAGTTTTGCTTGAGAGAGGGCTAAGGCTGCTTGTTCGGCAACACCTGCAATTAATTGGATGTCTTCGTCTTGCCAAGGGCGATCGCGTCCCCATTGGTGGAGAACCAGCACAGCCAATAAATGTTGCTGATAGCTAAGTGGCACTACCAGATGGTGAGAAGGATTATCCTTATATACATCTTGGGCAAGTTGATAATGACGGGTTTCCAGCACTTTTTCGATTAAAACACTGGGGTCGAAGAAGCAATCTAATACATCGGATTGGGGATCGTGGTATGAGAACTGGTCTTGTGTGAGGCGATCGCCCTCTACTGGTCTGAGCAAGCAACTGCTAGCTTCAAATGTTTGCCCAAGAGTTGCTACAATCTTTTGCAGCATACTGTCGTAGTCTAGAGACTCTCGAATTGCCGTTGTTACGGCATTAAACAAAGATTCTCGCCGGAGGGACCGACGCAACTCTTGCGTGCGCTTCTTAACTAGGCGATATGTATCAGTGGCTTGCTCAACTAAGGCTCTGAGCCGATCCGGATTCCAGGGTTTGGTAATGTACTTGAATACCTGACCGGAGTTAATCGCATCTACCAAATCTTCAACATCGGTAAAACCAGTTAACAAAATCCGAATCGTGTCTGGAAAACGCTCTACAGTACGACTAAAAAATTCGGTGCCATTCATTTCTGGCATTCTTTGGTCAGAAATAATCACCGCCATTTCGCCAAATTGATCCAAGATTTCCATAGCACCAAAGGCATGATTAGCTTTATATACTTGAAAATCTCGCCTAAAAGTGCGGTAGAGTAAATCTAAGTTATCTGGCTCATCATCTACCACCATGAGCTTAAGTTTGTCCACCCCGATTTCAGCCATATTTGACTTTAGTTTTTACATATTTGAATGGCGAGATAATATAAGATTTATCCCACCTGAGAATCAACAAAAAATTAATAAGTAATCATTTTCAACAGTTATCAGTTATCACTGTTTCAAACCTTGATAACTGTTCACTGAATTTAACTTTATCCTACTAACCCAGAACGCAAGGCGCGGACTGCTGCTTGGGTACGATCATCGGCACATAGCTTATTCAAAATATTGCGAACGTGAGTTTTAACAGTGCCAACAGTAATGTAAAGCCTTTCCGCAATTACTGCATTACTACAACCTTCGACAATCAACTGTAGCACTTCTAACTCCCTTTCTGTCAGGCTGTAAGGTTGAATTTCTTCCAGATTATCGACATAATCAGGGTTAGAGGCAATAGTCTTAGTATCTACAAAAGCTGATTCCAACTTTTGAGGATTTTGTTGTGCTTGTTGTAATACAATCCGAGCGATCGCCGGATCGATCCAGGCGTTGCCATTGTAGGTTACTCGCACAGCTTCTAGCAAATTATCGAATTTGATGTCCTTCATACAATAAGAGTCTGCACCAGCAGCAAAAGCTGCCAACACGGCTTCTTTGTTATCCTGGAGCGTCAAAATTAACACCTTTGTTACTAGTTGCTGCCCATTAGTGGTAGATTTTACCTCCCGTGTCAGTTCAATACCATCCTTGTCTGGTAAACCAATATCGACAATGGCAATATCTGGTTGTACCATTTTTAACATTTTTAACCCATCAGCGGCATTGGCAGCTTCACCTACAACATCAATGTCATCCTTTTGCAGTAGTGCTGTCCGAATACCCACACGAGTTAGGTCATGATCTTCAATCAGAGCGATACGAATTTTACTCATAGCCAACTTCAGCCCGTTACACTACCTTAATCAGAAAGTCGAGTTTCGTGACATACTCCCACACTAACTGCAAGTAGTATAGTGGGGGCTTTTGTTCCCGGAACCAGAGTTGTGAATTGAGCATTTTATACTCAGTGACAACAATAAAACTTGGGCTGTTTCAGCCCAAGTACAAGCGCCCAAAACTAATTAGTTATGCTTTCTATTGTTGCAGGGCAATGGGAATCTCTCTTACTTAAGTTCTAATATAAAAAAATTTGATAAACTTAACATTCAAGGAAATCTGGTGTGAGGTTAATCCAGAACAGTCTATGTCTAAAGGCAATCAAGCATTTTCAGTGTTGGGAATACCAGTTCATGTGATGGATAACTATCCAGGCTGGTTGTTAGAATGCCTGCACACAGGCAGAGGAACTCATGTAGTAACGCTCAATGCAGAAATGACTATGCAGGCAGAGCAGAATCAATTACTAGCTCAGGTGATTAAAAATGCTGAACTAGTGATCCCAGATGGAGCCGGGGTTGTTCTGTATTTGCGGTGGCTGTTATGGCAAAAAGTGCAGCGTTTTCCGGGGATTGAATTAGCAGAAAAGCTTTTGCAAGAAATTGGGCAGCAGAAGACAGGGGCAAAAGTATTTTTTTATGGAGGAGCGCCTGGAGTGGCCTCAACTGCGGCAGATTTTTGGCAGCAGCAAATTCCAGATTTGAGTATAGTAGGCACTCACTCAGGCTACCACTCCCCGGAAGAAGAAGCACAATTGCGACAAACTCTGGCTCAATTGCAGCCACAAGTAATTTTTGTCGGTTTGGGAGTGCCACGTCAAGAGTTATGGATTACCGAAAACCGCCATTTGTGTCCTCAAGCAATTTGGATTGGCGTCGGTGGTAGTTTTGATATTTGGTCAGGAACTAAAACTCGTGCTCCAGCCTGGTTAGGAAATAATAATTTGGAATGGTTGTATCGGCTTTACCAAGAACCTTGGCGTTGGCGACGGATGTTAGCTTTGCCAGCGTTTGCGGTGAAAGCGTTTGTTTATCGTTTGACAGCAAGGGGTGCTATTAGTTAAGAGAGACGCGATTAATCGCGTCTGTGGGAGTGCTGAGTGTTCTTACTTAGTTAGTATTAAAGTCTTCAAAAAATTTAAATTGTCTTTGTTAAATTTTCAATTCCCAGGCTAAACCTGGGAATCCTTATTTTTGAGAGGAATATCAAATCTGAGCCACCAAGCTATTTGGTTATGGGATGAGGAAAATTTAACAATGCCAGTATTAACAACTCAAGTTAAGAAAGACAAATCCCTTCATAAAGAGGATAGTGAGGCTCAACAGCACGGTAGGAATACTACTGTAAAGGTGCAATTACAATCTGTAAGCAAGACCTATACTAATGGTTCTCACGCCTTGTTGAATGTGAACCTTGAGGTAAAAAAGGGAGAATTTCTGTTTATCACAGGGCCAAGTGGTTCTGGTAAATCAACGCTCTTGAAACTGCTGTATGGACAGGAGTTACCGACGCAGGGAGAAGTAATTGTTGATGGATTTAATGTAGCGGGTTTACGGGGCGATCGCTTGTCATTATTGCGGCGACAAATTGGTATTGTGTTTCAAGACTATAAACTGATTACCCAACGAACAGTAGCAGAAAATGTGACTTTTGTGTTGCAAGCTCAAGGGTATACCCGTAAAGAAATTCAACGACGCTTAGAACCAACCTTGAAACTGGTAGGTTTGCTGAGTAAAGCTGACTGCTTTCCAGATCAACTGTCTGGAGGAGAGCAACAGCGGGTGAGTATTGCCCGTGCGATCGTTGGGACACCACCGCTGCTGTTAGCGGATGAGCCTACTGGAAATCTTGATCCAGATAATTCTTGGCAAGTGATTCAAATTCTCCAGAAGTTAAATTCCTTTGGTGCTACAGTAATTGTTACCACCCACGATGAACAGATGGTGCGGCGATGCAATCATCCGGTAGTGCAAGTTTGTAATGGACGATTGTCTCGAAAATAAGTATTGGGCATGGGGCATAGGGCATAGGGCATTGGAAATTAATTAAGACTCATCATTATTTAACCAATGACTAATAGACATCTCCAGAAATTAAATATGCGTTACCCAAAACCCTTGTAGAGACGTAGCAGTGCTACGTCTCTACATTCTTTTTCGGAGATGACTAATGACTAATGACTAATAAACGTGGTGTTTGACTTTTGCTGATACGGGGATGAAAGTTGATGCTGTTTTGGGGAGTAGCATTTGTAGGTCATCGCAGGCTTGTAAAATCTTGAAAGCTGCCTCTCTAATCGCAACTTCCTCCTCGCGACTGAGTAGGAGTTGCAAGCATTCGACAACATCTTGCTGGACTAAAGAATCAACCCGCTTGCGGCTGATGAATTTAGTTAGTTGACGTAGGGCAATCAACCGCTTCAATGGATCTTTTTCTGTTAAATTTACCAACAACTGATCGAGGTGGTCTTCTTCTCGATTTTCATAGAAGCTGACAATTTGCCAGACCAATAAAATTAAAGTTAACAGTGTTCCCATGCCTTGCACGATCGCACCAGCAGCAATCCAGGAACTGTGAGAGTCAACCCAAATTGCAGCGGCCATATAAGTGCTGACAGTAGCAAGACCCCCACTAACGACTGCTAAGGCTAACCGACGATTTGAACTGTTTAAGAACTTATGTATCTTAGACCAGTGTAATTGCCAGTCCCACTCCTGCATTGAGTAAACCAGTACCATTATCCCAACGCCGATTAAGAGAGCCAACAGCAGCATCCAGTTCCACAACAACATGGCGAAGATGATTGTCAAGAACCCAAGAAAGCCTCCAGGCCCAGAGAAACGCTTAAATGTTTGCTGCTTTGTGGCTCCCTTTGTCTTGAACTTTGGAAGCGACCAGTTCAAGTTGGGGATCTGGTTGATCAATTGCTGCCAAGAAGACGAAGCCTGTGCCACAGTATTTACCTAGATATACAAAACTTTTGACTTTTGACTTCCGCTGTGCGGTACTAGTAACAGCACGGCGGAATCAAGATACCATTTTAAATGTCTCAGAGCAAGGGCATAAAGGCTTTTTAAAGACAAAAACGAAAGTTGTCAAGGGTGAATTGACCATCAAAAGCACAGAAGGTAACGCTGTAGATGTTATTTCCAGTTATAGATAATAATGTATTGGGGGAAATTGCCGAGTCTGAATTGGCAAGATTGGGGCTTGGTAGTGCAGTTTGAGCGATGAGTTGCCGATCGCGATCGTAGGCAGAAAGCACTAGCCGTTGCGAACTGGTGACAAAGGCGCTAACTGAGTTAACCGGGCGCAAGAAAGTAGCTTCCAAAAACCCGCTTTTAGGCGCTGCCATTAAGACAATAAGCCCCGAATAGGGTGGAAATGCTGGATTTGATGGCTGTATTGCTATAGAATTGTGAAAAATTACTCCCCAGCGTTCATACTGGCACTCTACTGCTTCAAAACACTTCAAGTCTTCTAAGTCTAAACAAATACAAGTAGGTACAGTGGCTCTGGCAACATCAATAGCTGACTCGGCTTGATCCCCACAAACTGAAGCTTTAATTTCATTTTGTATATTAAGCTTGTCAAGCGCAAATTTAGCGTCTTCAATCGTTGTGAGTTTATGTGATTGAAGAGTAGCCTGCTTTACCATGACATCCCGCCTTAAAATTACTTAAAGAATAATCAGATTTAGTAATACATCAAAAGCTACTGTTTCTACATATAGAACTAGAATTAATAGCTTCTCAAAATGAGCATTTTGAATATTATTGATGCTCAAAATTATTTATGAGTTTTTTGATAGACTACCATAAAAACTTATGTTTGATTTATGCCTGAGTGATACTCGCTACTACGAAAAAGCCTTATAAAACAGTAATTACAACGTTCACTAACTTTTTATTAGTAAAAAAATCACCAAATCTTTATAAGTAATCCAATAATTTTATATCTACTTAATCTGACGGTAGCAAGAAGTCCTTAAGTGATTGGTTCGCCGATAATAACAATGAGTGAGGAGTTTGGACTAAATAGGTAGGTATTCTGGGGTAAACAAAGAAGATGCAGTGATGCGGATAAATTATCAAATGCTCTCTCCGTATTCACACGTCTATCGGTTTATTCTGTTACTCGTGCCAAATAATTACTACAGTCAACAAAAAATACTTATGTTTCAACCACTAGGATTTGACCAACGCTCTATAACTACCTCACTAGGTAGAATGGTTTATTATACTGCTACTGGGTCACCTTGGCAGGACAATGTAACTGCTAAAGAAGATCGAGAAACTTTGGTGTTCCTACACGGCTTTGGTGGTGGATCTTCTGCCTATGAGTGGTCGAAAGTTTATCCGGCTTTTGCAGCCGAATATCGGGTCATTGCGCCAGATTTAATCGGTTGGGGTAGGTCTGAGCATCCGGCACAGAGTTATAAGATTCAAGATTATTTAACCACGATTCGGGAGTTTTTCGAGCAGACTTGTACCGGGCCAGTAACAGCGATCGCTTCTTCTTTGACCGCAGCCTTTACAATTCGAGTAGCAGCAGATCATCCTGATTTATTCAAGTCTTTAATTCTCACTACCCCTGCTGGACTTTCGGACTTTGGCGAAGACTACTCGCGTAGTTTTTTTGCCCAGTTAGTTAGCCTTCCCCTCGTTGACCGTTTACTTTACAGCACTGGTGTAGCCACCAGTGGGGGTATTCGCAGCTTCTTAGAACAACGCCAATTTGCTCAGTCTAATCGAGTGTACCAAGAAATTGTAGATGCTTATTTACAATCTGCCCAACAGCCTAATGCTGAGTATGCAGCACTCTCCTTTGTCCGTGGCGATTTATGCTTTGATTTATCCCTTTATATTCAACAACTGACCACTCCCACCGCCATTATTTGGGGACGAAGGTCGGAATTTACAGGGCCCTCAATTGGTCGCCGCCTTGCCGAAATGAATCCACAAGCGATTCGATTTTTTCAGCAGTTAGAAGATGTGGGCTTAACACCGCAGTTGGAGTTGCCAGCAGTCACAATTGGGTTAATTCGACAATTTTTGCCTTTGCTTAATTAGTGCTTTGTTCAGTAGTCAAAGTCCCATCTAATTTACTAGCTTCTGCTTTCTTTATAGCGATTCTCATTTGAATGAGGTACTGAGTAAGGGCGCGCGCCTACATCTGTGCGCCCCTATGAGTATCTGTGTTAATTTTCGTCATCGATAAAGCTACATAATCTGCTGTAAATGCAACACAAATCCAGGTAGTACGTTTTCTCCTGATAAACTAGCCGGATTATTTAATATCTCTACATCTTTACCTGGACGATAAATTTCTACTCGCTTGTTTTTCCGGTCGATTAACCAGCCTAATTGAGCGCCATTTTCGATATACTCCTGCATTTTCTCTTGCAATTCTTTCAATGAATCACTACGAGAACGCAGGTCTACTACAAAATCAGGACAAATTGGGGCAAATTTTTCTTGTTGTTCTGGAGTTAAAGCATTCCATCGCTCAATTTTCATCCAAGAAACATCAGGAGAACGTTCTGCGCCATTAGGTAGAGTGAAACCAGTTGAAGAGTCAAAACCTTTGCCTAATTTAGTCTGTTTATTCCAGATTCCTAATTCAACAACCATATCAAAGTTACGGTTGCCAGTATCACTACCTGTAGGTGGCATAATTAATAATTCCCCTGATGCTGTACGCTCAAATCGATAATCGCGGTTTTTCTGACACATCTGGAAAAATTGCTCATCAGTCAAGTCAATTTTCAATTTGAGTGTAGAAGGGAAAGTGGTTGTCGTAGCGTTCATAGGCTATTCTGAGCATCTTACTTTCTAGTGTAGTGCTGTGTGTGGTGCGTAGGCGTAGCCCGTCGTAGACATCGCATGATGAGATGATGGAGAGCGATCGCACTTTACCTAATTAAATAAATCTGTCTACCTATTTCGGTGCAGCTTTACCGAGATATATTTGCTTAGAACCCTTGGGAATATAAATCCAGCCAAGGCTTTTCGTTTATCGCCCCATGAAAGAATTTTAGCCACTACTGAAGTTAAGTCTGAGAAAATAGGTTTACCTTATTATAGAATTACAGATATTCTGCATCCAATCAAAACCTGACTTTTCGCAGGTGCGATTGCTCTATAGATTAATACTTTAGAAAGTATAAAAATCCAGATGCTTTGGTTATCTCGATGGCTAGTGTTAGGAACTATATTTGTTAGCTTAACTTTCAGCGCACCTTTATTTGCCAGTCAGTCTATGAACCAAGAAGATATCCAGATATTAATAGAAAAAGCTAAAGATGCATGGGTTGCTCAAGATGTCGATGCCCTTGCACAATTGTTTACGGTTGATGGGGAACTAATCGTGCCTGGTCAATGCTGGCGGGGACAAGAAAAAATTCGAGAAGGAGTGATTAATTTTAAACAACAGTACTCAGATGTCAAAATAGTCATCCAACGGATTATTATTGTAGCAAATCAGGCAGCAGTAGAGTGGTACTACGAAGATACGGAAAAGGCGACAGGTCGTCGTAATAAAGCTGATGACGTAATTGTTGTAGATTTTAGGGATGGTCAAATTAGTCGTTGGCGTGAATATTTTGACACACAAACGCCAAATAACAAATAATTGCACTAGCGGTGATAGTCAAAATCTCCTTAATTCAAAATCAATTAAGGAGATTGGATTGTCAAAATTAAGCTGTAATGTAAAAAACACAAGACGTTTACCACCTCAGACCGCTCTGATGAAGAATTTAACCTTCCCTTGGTGCTAATGAAGTGGAGGAAGCGACAAAAACTCCACACCGTCAACGCATTTAATTTACACTGTTCAAACATCTGCGATCGCTCTCCTTCGATGTTTGATAATGGGTCACAGCGGTATAACACCCATACAGCGTTGTCTGTTTTCATTCATTACAATAGCTAACAGTTGAGTTAAAAACTCCCTCTCTAGGGTAGAAATACTAGCTAGCCAAAAGAGAGAGCTATGTTGTTCAATCTGATCTAAAGTAATATTTTAATTCTGTATAACTTTAGCTGTTCATTTGCCGTCGTTGGGACTGTTCTTGGTTAAACTGCTTTTGTTGTGGTGTTAATTGGTTGTAATCACTTGAAGATTGCATATCCCACTGTAATTCCGCTAGTAACAGTAAACTAATGGTCATAATTAGCCCCGTTGAGAGAAACTGCATGACACCGCAGTAGGGTAAAACTATAATTCCCAGCAAATGAATAAACCCCATCAGAAGAAATGTGCGTGAACACATTCCTACGCCGGTGCAAAAGTATCCGATAGCGCTTAATCCTAACCAGAGTGGACACAGACGGATCAAGACCTCTCCCCATCCCAAAAAAATGCTTAGATCAGTCAGGATTAAACCCGCTAGGATTAAGATCCCCCAGCTATAAACAACCCAGCGTAGCTGTTCTACAGTTGCCCAAAACCAAGTTAAACTTACCATGCCGATCGCACCGAATAAGGTAAGCACTGACCACAAAATCGCCTGACTACTCCAGCTAATGGGTAGAAACTGGGCGGTTACAAAAATACCGGATGAAATGAGCCCCCAGAGAATAAATGCTTGATCAACGCGAGTATAAAACTTGGAGAAGAGGATGAAATTTCCAATTTGGTAGTTTAGACACACTAGACCTTGAATATCTTGAAAATCTAGCTCTTGCTGTTTTTCACGGAGGAGCGGCTCAGATAAATTGAAAAAACTCATTGATAATCTATTACTATCGGTAGATGAAAGAAGTTGTTCCTCTATCCAAAGAGGTATTGTTATTTAAATATTAGCAAGTAAAAAAAATTAGATTTGAAATTGCCTTGAAAAAAGACTGATTTTTAGATTTTTAATGAGACAACAGCGACGGTTAACCTGCTTCGATTAAGCTTCGTTCAGTTAGGGTGACTCCGTTCAATAAGCAGTGGTGCAGATCCACCCCGGTCAGGTCTACTTTCGTGAAATCAACATAACTTAGATCAGTTTTGTACAAGATAGCTTTGGCAAGGTTGGTATGACTCAGGTCTGTATTGCTCAAGTTTGCCCCAGTCAGGTTTGCACTACTGAGATTTGTCCCAGACAAGTTTGCACCAGTAAAGTTGGCATAACGCAAGTCTGCCCCAGCCAAGTTTGCACCACTAAGGTTGGCATAGCGCAAGTCTGCTAAACGCAAGTCTGCTTTCACAAGGCTTCCCTTATGTAAGTCTACTTGACTGAGAGTTGCCCGTATCAGATTAGCAGCTTTGAGGTTTGCCAAAATCATATTTGCTCCACTTAAGTCGGTTCTCCAGAGAGCCGCCGCAGTCAAATTTGCTTCGTTCAGGTTTGCTTTACGCAGGTTGGACTGTGATAAAGTCGCGTTAGCCAAGTTAGCTCGATCCAAATTGATTTCAGCTAAACACACTTCGCTGAGGTTAACTAAGTGCAGGCTTGCTTGAGTGAAATTTCTCTCTCCTGCACAATAGCGTTTGAGAAGTTCATCAGCATCCATACAGCCCGCCTCCCAAATCTCCATTTATCACTTGAAAATTACAGTATCTATAAGGGCTAATTGTACAAAATTTTGGGTTTTTGAGACGCGATAAATCGCAGTCTCTACAAGTGTTTTGGTCTTATCTGAACTGTATTGGCTTTTAACAACCATTAGAGAAGGAAGGTGCTAATGAAGCCGTTATCTGAGAAGTTTCTTTTGCTTAAGCGTGGCGAGGTGGGGACACTCCTTGACCTATCCACGCTTAAGTAGTGACTAATCTAAGGCTCTATTTACGTACTAGGTTGAGCAGTTCTTTAGGAGAAGCAAGCAAGTCAATCCCTACGAAGAAGATTTTGTCTTGGGGATCTAGCAAAAAGCGCCATGCAATATTCATTCCGACACTGGCACCGAACCAAGGGGTTTGAACTTTGCCGGTGACTTTAATCTGGGTATAGCCATCTTCTACTGGCTCCGATATACCACGCTCTGGGATCATCTTTAATCCCTGGCATTCTTCACGCATATAAGCGCGGATTGCCTCTTGACCAACAATCGGTCTTTCAAAGGGGGGTTGCAAAGCACCTTCAGAGCGAAATAGAGCAACCGCAGCATCAAAGTCATTAGCATTCATGTTGTTGATATAGCCCAACACCGTAGGATTGTTGACGCCCTCGATGGTAACTTTAGTCCGAAATGCTGCTGCAATAGGAGGAGACACTGGCTCTGTGACTTTTTTGTAACTACCGGGAGCGTTCGGGTCAAATCCCATGCTTACTACAGTATTGCGTAGAATTGTGATTTGTTGACCTGAATCAGCATTGCGGATGGCTTGCAACACATCAGCAGCTTTCGGAGAAAGCTTGTAACCTTCTGGAATAGGAGCAACAATTCCCTGGGCCATCCATTCTCCTAACTGATACCAGAAGCCCAATTTGATATTTACGGTGAAGGATGCATAGGAACGACACAGGGGAGTGTCAGCACGGTTAGCCAAATCGTACATGACTTGCGTTTGAGCCTCAAAAGGCATCTGCTTAATTTGTTCGAGTAAGCCTTGTGCGAGGATCATGTTGGCTGCTCCTGGTGCGGCAACCGTAATACTTCTACCCATCTCGGTATAGGCAAACCAGAGTAATGCTAGTTGATCTTCAGCATTGAGTTGAGAAAATGATTCGACAACATTTGGAACAATGTCAGCAACTAGAGTGCCGGGAAAAATACTTTGAGCCGACTGGATGGTAAAAGACATAGCAAAAATTCCCAAAAGAAAATTACAGTTCTATCGAATGTGAAAATCAAACGTGCAAAGACGGAAGGGAAATGCGTTTAGCTGTTAACAAAAACACTCAGCAGTCTTAGCGTAGACATCGCTTTACCAAAGGCATAGCGATGTGAGTTTGGATAGGCAAAGCACATTGCAGACCCAACTGCATAGTTATTTAGAAAGCCTTGATCAACAGTGGTTTAACGCATTATCGTTGTTTATGTATCCATATGTAAAGAAACATAACAATTCCGTTACAAATAAGCAATACTTTCTCAGTTATAAATTCATAAGCTTTATTTATAGTTTATATAAGTTTTACTTTACGATTTTTATTTAGTTGACAAATAAAACAATTTAGAGGCAGACTTATGAAAACTGATTATGTTTAACCAAAAAAAAATCAATTAGATCAGTCGTTTTTAGACCTGATTTCAACAGCTTTGAGACCATTAATGCAAATCAAGCGTGGTCATTGTTTTTCACTGTCGGTCAAGACGACAAGAAGTTGAGTTCGGCAGGTTTTCACTAATCTACTGGAATTCTTTGGGGGAGTTTGGATACCAGGATTTCTTTTTAATAAGCTGTTCCACATTTAAATTACATAAGTTGGGCGGGCAAGATGCCCACCCCACAAGAGTTATGTTTAATTCGATTATGCAAATTAGATGTTTTTTAGCTTACCTTTAAAAAACTTTGTTTAGCTTTGGAAAAAGTTTGATGTTGATTGGATTTATAAAGCTTCCTAATTTGTCACGGTATTGTGGATACGTGGGCTTAGAAGTAGCACAAATTGTTTCCAAACATCTTGCAGTTCAAACTAAAGCCTATGTAATTCAAAATAGAAGAATATTGATAAATCAACTTTCAAAGTCTGGTTTGGATTCTCATACAGCAGATCGAACTGTTACTGTACTTATCTCAAGCCCGGTTTTACAATTAACTAACAAAAACCAGTGTGCAATTAATTGCCGAAAGTAGCTATACAGAAAGATAAGGGGCAAAATCCGGCGTTGCTGAATTAAAGGATGAATCTGGATGTAGAGACGTAGCAGTGCTATGTCTCTACAAGGATTTTGGTATTATGCAAAATCATTTTCATACATGGAATCAGCA